>CANIFM010000265.1 GCA_947466955.1 Bacteroidota bacterium | reverse complement strand
TTTGACGATGAATTAATAATTCCAAAACACAAAATACCTAAAGTTGAGAATTTAGAATCAGATAATTCTGAAATTTTATCAAGCAACAAATCGATTAATCAGTAAACAATTAAACAATTATTATCTATGGAAATGCAACAATTTTATTATGACAACAAAATTGTAAAGAAATTCATTTACGCTACCATCGTTTTTGGTGTTGTTGGAATGTTAGTTGGACTTTTATTAGCCCTTATGTTCCTTTTTCCAAATGTAACCGAGGGAATTTCTTGGTTAAGTTTTGGGCGTTTGAGACCTTTACACACCAATGCAGTAATTTTTGCCTTTGTAGGAAACGCAATGTTTGCGGGAATTTATTATTCGCTTCAGCGGTTATTAAAAGCCAGAATGTTCAATGATTTTTTAAGCAATCTTCACTTTTGGGGATGGCAATTAATCATTGTTGCCGCCGCTATTTCATTGCCTTTAGGTTATAGCACTTCTAAAGAATATGCCGAATTAGAATGGCCAATTGATATTGCAATTGCACTAATTTGGGTAGTTTTTGGTATCAATATGATAGGAACTATTCTAAAAAGAAGAGAACGACATTTGTATGTTGCAATTTGGTTTTACATCGCCACATTTGTAACTGTTGCCGTTTTGCATATATTTAATAGTTTGGAATTGCCAGTTTCTGCATTGAAAAGTTACTCTGTTTATGCAGGTGTTCAAGATGCATTAGTGCAATGGTGGTACGGTCACAATGCGGTTGCATTTTTCCTAACTACACCCTATTTAGGATTAATGTACTACTTTGTTCCTAAAGTTGCTAATCGTCCGGTTTATTCCTACCGACTTTCAATTGTTCACTTTTGGTCTTTAATTTTCATTTACATTTGGGCTGGACCGCACCATTTATTATATTCTGCACTACCAACTTGGGCGCAAAACTTAGGGGTTGTATTCTCAATTATGTTAATTGCGCCATCTTGGGGTGGAATGATCAACGGACTTTTAACCTTGCGTGGCGTTTGGGATAAAGTACGAACAGAACCTGTTTTGAAATTCTTCGTTGTTGCAATTACTGGTTATGGAATGGCAACTTTTGAAGGACCAATGTTGTCATTGAAAAATGTAAACGCAATTGCACACTATACGGATTGGATTATTGCTCACGTTCACGTTGGTGCATTAGCTTGGAACGGATTTATGGCATTTGGTATGATTTATTGGTTGATTCCAAGAATGACAAAAGGGAATTTATTCTCAACTAAATTAGCCAATTTTCACTTTTGGATTGGAACTTTAGGGATTATTTTATATACACTTCCGATGTATGTTGCAGGATTTACGCAGGCATCTATGTGGAAACAATTCAATCCAGATGGAACCTTAATGTATGGAAATTTCCTTGAAACAGTTAAAGAAATTATGCCAATGTATGCAATGCGTGCCGTTGGAGGAACTTTATATTTAATAGGAATGTTGGTTTTGGTTTACAATATTATCCAAACCGTTAGAGCAAATTCAAAAATTGAAGATGAATTAGCTGAAGCGCCTGAATTACAAAAAATTGGAAATGCAAGAATTAAAGGGGAGAAATATCATACTTGGTTAGAAAGAAGACCAATTCAATTGACCATTTTTGCTGTTGTAGCAATTTTAATTGGAGGAATTGTTCAGATAGTTCCAACGATTATGATTAAATCAAATATTCCAACAATTGCAAGTGTAAAACCCTATTCACCATTGGAACTTGAAGGACGTGATTTGTACATTCGTGAAGGATGTGTGGGTTGTCACTCTCAATCGGTACGCCCTTTCAGAAGTGAAGTAGAACGTTACGGACCACAATCTAAAGCGGGAGAATTTGTATATGATCATCCATTTTTATGGGGTTCAAAACGTACGGGTCCAGATTTATTAAGAGAAGGTGGAAAATACAATGACAGCTGGCACTTTAATCACTTTTGGAGTCCTCAAAGTATTTCAACAGGTTCAATTATGCCTTCTTATAAATGGTTATTTGATAACAAACCGATGGATCTTTCATTAACTGAAAAGAAAATGAAAGCGATGGTAACACTTGGCGTTCCTTACACTGACGAACAAGTTGCGAATGGCTTAAAGGATTTAAGAGCGCAAGCAGTCAAAATTGAAGAAAGCTTGAAAAACGATCCTGACTTTGTGAAAAGTTATGAGGAAAGTAGAAGAAAAGCTGCAGCAAAAGGAGAAGTTTTTGTTCCAATGAATGAAAGAGAAATAGTAGCCTTGATAGCCTATGTTCAAAGATTAGGAACTGATATTAAAGTAAAAGATAACATTAAAAAATAATAGTTATGTTAGAACAAATCAAACACAATTTAGAATCTATCGAAGGAATTGAATCCTATCCAATTGCATCTCTATTGATTTTCTTCGCCTTTTTTGTTGGACTCGCCTTCTGGGTTTTCTCTTATAAAAAAGATAAAATTAAAGAGTTAAGTAATATTCCTTTAAACGATTAAATAAACTTTTAAAATATTTTTAAAATGAAAAAATTAATTCCTGCATACATAAGAGTTTTACTAATTTTCTTTGCCGTTTTTGGAGCAATGGAGTATTTTGTTGACTCAGGCGACAGACCAGCATTTGTGAAATTCCCAATGATAACAGTATTTCTATTGGTGTTTTTATTTCTTTTAATTGCAATAGAAATTACAGTAAGTGCAATTGATACCATCACATATCATTTACTAACTGAGGAACAAAAAGCGAAATTACAAGAAGCTAAAAGTTTGGGTTTCAAAGAAAGTGAATGGTATAAAAAAATGATGAAAGCCATTACTAAATCAGAATCTATTGAAAATGAAGACCAACTTTTATTGGCTCACGATTATGATGGAATTAAAGAATTAGACAATACTTTACCGCCTTGGTGGGTATATTTATTCTACGGATGTATCGTATTTGCTGTGGTTTACCTTGTTAGATTTGAAATAATGGGTGGCGATAATCAAGAAACGGAACTTAAAAATGAAATGG
>CANIFM010000264.1 GCA_947466955.1 Bacteroidota bacterium | reverse complement strand
ACTTGGAAATAGGACATTAACACTTATGAAAGTAAAATAAGAATTAGACAATTAATTCTATTCAACCTAAAAATCACACTCATAATGAAATTCAAAATAGCACTTTTTCTACTTATATCTTCCCCTTTTTGTCAAGCGCAACTTGGTATAGGAAATAACACAACTCCAAATAGTTCTGCAGTTTTAGATTTGTCATCTAATAATAAAGGACTTTTAGCACCGAGATTGACTAACGCACAGCGTGATGCTATTCAATCACCAGCAGTTGGACTATTGATTTACAATACAGATGATCAAGATTTTAATTCCTATAATGGAGCACTATTGGGTTGGCAGGATTTCGCTACAGGTTATACTTCAGTATCAGCAAATTCAGAAATTTTGACTACTTCAATTGTTGATGTAACGGCAACTGGAATGACTGTTACACCCAAAAAAGGAACATATTCGCTAATGTTTAACAGTCAGTTTAAAAATTCAGATAGTTTTACTACAGTGACTTCTACAGTTGAATCAATATTAGTTGATTTAGAAGCACTTATCCATGACTTGGACGATTATTTTATAATAGGGACATCAAGTTACAATTCAATTGGGCATGTCCACTATGCTAGTTATAATGGAACAACGGGTATAGGAAGTCCTATCTCGAATGAATATCAAGCTAATTATGCACTTTCAGTTATGACAATGTATCCAGGTGCTTATTATGAAGGTGCTGCAATTAATTTCGTTGGAGGTGCGGTAATTACTTTTGACGCTTTAGGCGATTCCAATGCAAAATTTATTTTTAAAGCGGGTGCAGCTATCAATACAGGAATTGGAGTTACATTTGTTTTGGTTAATGGTGCTAAAGCAAATAATATATTTTGGTTGGCTACAGGAGCTATGAGCATTGGTGCAACCAATGAAATGAAAGGGAATTGTGTTTCAAGAGCGGGTGCAATGGCGGTTGGAATAGCGACAAACCTTGAAGGTAGAATTCTAACTAGTGCAGGAGCGTTAACAATGGGGGATGGTACTTTGTCAATTCCAACTGGGTCATCTTTCGTTGACTTTAAATCGTTAGTATCCTTTTTAGGGTTTACAAGTGCTGGGGATGTAAATATTACTGGAGCTCCCGCTACTACTTATACTTATATTAATGGGGATTTATTTACATGTTCAGCATTTAATAATTTTGGGTTTACCCCACCCTTTGGAACAGGCGATGCAATAAATCAACCTATAACAGGACCACCTGTTACTTTAGTCGGTAAATTATATCATTGTAGCGGACCTCAAGTTGCTACTGGAGGAACTATAGTCAATAATTCTGATTCGTCTGGTACTTTTAGTCTGTATAAAAATGGAGTGTTAATTTCAGATGCTTCTAAAACTGTTGTAAGTAATAAAAATTCTGACATCATTACTTTGCAAACTATCGCAACTGTAAACGGAACGGATGTTATCGATGTGCGATGGAAAACTGCTTCTGGAAATACTCTAAAAATGGGAAATAGAAATTTAACGTTGCTTAAAGTACAATAAATATTAAATTTTTAACTTTCAAAGCGTGCTATTTTATTGGTATTATTTTTGTAAAAAAGTTAAGATTAATCCTTAAAAAAAATGCCTTCATTTCTGAAAGCACATTACATTATTTTAGTTTCTAAATTATTATTTTCCACTATCTCTAACCAATCGTTTCAGAATTGCCCATTGTTTTAAGGCATCTCTAGCTTCAACTGCAGGATACCCTAGCATCATTTTTCCTGCTGGAATATCACCTGTGACTCCTGAACCAGCACCAACAATAGCTCCGTCGCCAATAGTTGTATGGTCTTTTATAGATGCACTACCACCAATAATTACTCCATTTCCTAAAGTTACAGAACCTGCTAATCCTGAATTACCTGCCATAATACAGAATTTACCCAAGATGCTATTGTGCCCTATTTGGACTAAATTATCAATTTTGCAACCATCTCCAATTACGGTAGAACTAAATTTCCCTCTATCTACGCATGTGTTGGCTCCAATTTCAACCCAATTGCCAATAATTACATTACCGATTTGTGGAATTTTTACTAAACCTCTATCGGGACAAGGTCTAAATCCAAAACCATCTGCACCAATGGTAGCATTTGGATGGATAATGCAGTCAGTTCCTAAATGGCATCTTTCACGAATTACCGTTCCTGACCAGATTACAGTATTATTACCTATTATACACTCGTCTAATATCGTTACGTTTGGATATATTGTTACATTTTCTCCAAGTATTACTTTGGGACCAATGTAACTTCCTGCCCCAATTCGGCTTCCAATTCCAATCTGAGCAGTTACATCAATATTTGCTGAAGGATGTATTGTAGTTGCGAATATTGGAGTAGGGGGAGCAAATAATTCGAGTACTTGCGACATTGCTAAATCTGCATTTTTTACTTTTATGAAAGCTCTATTTTCTCCAGGCTCAATAGAAACATCTTCATTTACAACTGCAACACATGCATTTGAAGTTGCCCAAAGTTTTTCGTATTTTTTATGTCCAATGAAAGAAATTTCAGAAGCACTCGCTCTTTCTAATTGTTCTGGGGCTGTTATTATCTGGATTGTAGAACCTATAATTTCACCGTTAAGTACTTTATTTATTTGCTCGATTGAGTAGGTTTTCATTTTTGAAGTTATTTATTTTATTTGTAGGACTATAAAAATATGAAAAATTAGGTCATACATCCAAAATAATTTGACTTTACTTTTAGAAACCGCAATTTATTTAATTTGCGGTTTTTTATTTTTTACCTATTTACGTTAAAATTCAATCGTAATTAAAACTTATATTTGTTTTAATTATTGAATTATGGAAAGTTATATAAGTCGAAAAATACAATTCTCAGCAGAATTTGGAAATTTAAAAAAGAAATACAATCTCATTAGTTTTTTAAGGCTTATGTGTATTTTATTTGCCTTGGTTTCCTTGTTTTATTATATCAAAACGCAGCAGTCTTTATTTGAAATTACAGCTATTATTT
>CANIFM010000263.1 GCA_947466955.1 Bacteroidota bacterium | reverse complement strand
TTTTGTAAATCATCAAATAATGGGAAGTTCGTATTGGTATAATAACGTCTTGGCAAACCAGCCATTCCAATAAAGTGCATTGGAAAAAATACACCATAAGCACAAATTGCAGTTACCCAAAAGTGAACATATCCAAGATTTTTGTTCAACATTCTTCCGAACATTCTTGGAAACCAGTGGTAAATTCCAGCAAACATTCCGTAAAGTGCCGAAATACCCATTACCAAGTGAAAGTGAGCTACAACAAAGTAAGTATCGTGAACATTGATGTCTAACGTACTATCACCAAGAATAATTCCAGTTAAACCACCCGTAATAAATGTAGAAACTAATCCAATTGAGAACAACATTGCAGGATTTAACTGCAAGTTACCTTTCCAAAGCGTTGTGATATAATTAAATGCTTTTACAGCAGATGGAATTGCAATTAACAAAGTTGTGAAAGTAAATACAGAACCTAAAAATGGATTCATTCCTGAGATAAACATGTGGTGACCCCAAACGATTGTTGATAAAAATGCAATTGCAAGAATTGACATAATCATCGCTCTGTAACCAAAAATTGGTTTACGAGAGTTGGTTGCTATAACTTCAGAAGTGATTCCTAATGCTGGTAATAATACAATATATACTTCAGGGTGTCCTAAAAACCAGAATAAATGTTCGAATAAAACTGGTGATCCACCTTGATTGTGTAAAACTTCACCAGCAATATAAATATCAGATAAGAAGAAAGAAGTACCAAAACTTCTGTCCATTATTAGCATTAAAGCTGCTGATAAAAGTACTGGAAAAGATACGATTCCGATAATTGCTGTTACAAAGAAAGCCCAAATTGTAAGAGGCAATCTTGTCATTGACATTCCTTTAGTTCTAAGGTTTATAACTGTTACAACATAATTCAAAGAACCTAATAATGAAGATGCGATGAAAATTGCCATAGAAATCAACCATAAAGTCATTCCCATTCCTGAACCAGGAATTGCTTGTGGAAGTGCGCTCAAAGGCGGATAAATTGTCCAACCTGAAGATGCAGGACCAGCTTCTACAAACAATGATGAAATCATAATTACACTTGAAAGGAAGAACAACCAATAGGAAATCATATTTAATGTTCCCGAAGCCATATCTCGTGCTCCAATTTGAAGTGGTATTAATAAGTTACTAAACGTTCCACTCAGGGCGGCGGTTAGTACAAAGAAAACCATTATCGTTCCGTGAATGGTAACTAAAGCCAAATAAATATCATTTGTCATTACGCCATTTGGTGCAAATTTATCTCCTAAAAAGAAATTGAATACTTTAAAAGATTCTTCTGGCCAAGCCAATTGCATTCTGAAAAGCATTGACAAACCAACACCGATAATTCCCATAAAAATACCAGTAATTAGATATTGTTTGGCAATCATTTTATGATCAATACTAAAGATATACTTTGTTATAAAAGTATCTTTATGGTGGTGTTCGTGTTCGTGATCGTGTTCTAATTCGTGACCGTGACCTTCTGCTGACATATTCTTTTACTTTAAATTTAAAATATTATTTCATAACTACTTTTGCCGCTGTAACAGGGACAATTGAAGCGGTATCTTTTACTTTTACTCCTTCGGCAGGTGCTTCTTTAGCAAGTTTTTCTGCTTTTACATCTTGAACAATTGTAGCTTTTTCTTTCAACCATTTTGCATAGTCTTCAGGGGTGTCAACAACAATTTTCATTTGCATATTGTAATGAGAAGCTCCACAAATTTTATTGCAAAGTAGCAAGAAATCAAATTCGTAAGGATCTAATGCAGGCTCTCCTTTTGCAACAAGTAGGATACTTTTCTTTGCTCTAATTGCATTGATATTAGCAACTTTTGCAATCATATAAGGTAACTCTCTATATTCTTCTGTGGTATAAGTTGGTGTAAATGCAAATTCCGTAACCATTCCTGGTACACAATTCATTTGAGCTCTGAAATAAGGCATATAAGCAGAGTGCAATACATCTTGAGAACGCATTTTGAAATGTATTTTTTTACCTTTAGGAATGTGCAATTCTTTGATTACAACATCATCGTTAGCATAAGGATCTTCAATATCTACTCCAACTATATTTACACCTTCAATGTATCTAACATTTGCTTTTCCTAGAACTTGATCATTTCCAGCGTAACGTGCAGTCCAGTTGAACTGTTGTGCATACAATTCGATTGTAACCGTATCTTCATCGTCATCAATGAACATAATATTTGTCCAAGCATACAATCCGTATAGGATTAATCCTGCAAGAACGATAGCTGGAATTACACTCCAAATTGCTTCTAATTTATTATTATCTGCAAAATACAATGCTTTATTTTCTTTTTTACCTCTGTATTTGAAAGCAAAATAATGCAATAAAACTTGAGTAATTGCTTGAACAATAAAGATTAAAACCCAAGTCACGTTCATTAAACTATCGATTAATGGACCGTGAGCCGAAGCTGGGGTATGCAAAACTAAAGGTCCCCAAGTTATCAATCCATATATTGTAAATATATATATGAAAGCTAAAAAACCAAACATTAAATACCCTTGTGTATTGTTATCAGTGTCATCTGCAACTTGAGAGCTATTCTTATATTCACCTACCTGAGATAAATCGAATATCTTCGTTAATTGCCACAATGCAATAGCTAATAAAACTAAAACTATAATTACCAACAAACTTGTCATCTGTTTACTTCTTTAAATATTAATAATGAAAATGTTTACTCTCTTCTATAAATGGATTTCTCTTTGGTAACAAAGGTGCTTTAGTTAATGCTGTGAACACAACAAAAATGAACAATCCAAGGAAGAAAAATACGGAACCAATTTCTGCAATACCGATAAACCATTGATCACCAACTGATGATGGCATTATCATATTAAAGAAATCAACATAGTGACCTAATAAAATTACTGTTCCAGCCATAACTAAAATCCACGTAATTCTTTTGAAATCGGTATTGATTAAAATTAATATTGGGAATAAGAAATTCATAACAACCGCACCAAA
>CANIFM010000262.1 GCA_947466955.1 Bacteroidota bacterium | reverse complement strand
GTGTTTGCTTTCTTCTTTATCAAAAGAAAAGCTTTCGGTAGTTTCATTTATGTTGGGATTGTAGAATAATTGCATATATATTAAAATTGAATTCTTGCTTTAGAAACAACATCTGAAGTTTCAAAATTTTCTAATAAAAACTTTTGATAACCAACAATTCCAATCATTGCGGCATTATCTGTGGTATATTCAAATTTTGGAATATAGGTTTTCCAACCACATTTATTTTCGGCTGCAGCCAATGTATTTCGAATTCCAGAATTTGCGGAAACGCCACCACCAATAGCGATTTTATTAATTCCCGTTGCTGTAACAGCCAATTTCAACTTGTCCATCAAAATTTCTATGATTGTATGTTGAATTGAAGCGCAAATATCATTCAAATTTTCAGCGATAAAATCAGGATTTTCTGCTACTTTTTTCTGAATAAAATACAATATTGCTGTTTTCAATCCTGAGAAACTAAAATCCAATCCGGGTACTTTTGGTTTTGTAAATACAAATGCTTTTGGATTTCCTAATTGTGCATATTTATCAACTAAAGGGCCTCCAGGATAAGGCAATCCGAGGATTTTTGCACTTTTATCAAATGCTTCTCCTACCGCATCATCTGTGGTTTCGCCAATTATTTCCATTTCAAAAAAGTCGGTTACTTTCACAATTTGGGTATGACCACCAGAAATAGTCAAAGCCAAAAATGGAAAGGTTGGTTTTTCAAATCCTTCTTCTGAAATAAAATGCGCTAAAATGTGGGCTTGCATATGATTTACAGCAATTAATGGAATGTTTAAAGCCAATGCCAATGATTTTGCAAAGGAACTTCCCACCAATAACGAACCCATTAATCCAGGTCCTTGCGTAAAAGCTATTGCCGTTAACTGTTCTTTTTGTATATTCGCTTTGCGAAGTGCAGCATCGATAACAGGAACAATGTTTTGCTGATGTGCTCGTGAAGCAAGTTCTGGAACTACGCCACCGTACTGATTATGAATTAGTTGATTAGCAACAACGTTCGACAAAACTATATCGTTTTGTAAAACAGCGGCAGCCGTATCGTCACAAGAACTTTCTATTGCAAGTATAAAAACAGGCTGATTAAGCATAAAAAGGTATGAATTTTGAATTATATTTGACAATCCGCCCCTTAATAAGTGTCGGAAAAGCCAAAATTAAAGAATTTTTATTTAAGATGCTCTCGTTTTTCAGCCAAAAATAAAATTTAAAAATAAACACAATTAGGTATCAAAAAAATTAAAAAAATAGTATTTCGTTCGCTCTTAGGACTAATCCTACTTTTATTGGTGCTCGGTATTTCCCTGTCATTGCCCATAGTTCAAACTGAAATCGGGAAATATGTCACTGATATGCTTCGCAAAGATTACAAAGCTGATATTAATGTTGAGCAGGTTTCCGTTTCTATTTTTGGTGGTGTGAAACTTAAAAAAGTCTTAGTTAGAGATTATCGAAAAGACACTTTATTTTCAGCTAAAAGCATTAAAACGAATGTTTTGAGTTTCCAAAAATTGTATAATGGTGATTTGCTTTTTGGTGAAATTAGAATTGATAATTTGTACTTTAATTTGAAAACGTATAAAGGCGAAAAAGATTCCAACATTGAAAAATTTGTTGCTCTATTTGATTCAGGAAAGAAATCAACGAAGAAGTTTTTGATGAAATCTAAGAATGTTTATATTTCAAATAGTACTTTTATTTTAACAGATGAAAATCATACTGTTCCCAAGGATTTAGACTTCAAAAAACTTAATATAGAATTGAGTAATTTTAAAATATTTGGACCTGAAGTTACCACAAACATCATGAAAATGTCTTTTTTAGACCATCGTGGATTGTTTGTTGAAAATTTAGATGGAAAGTTTACTTATACTTTAAAACATATTAAATTAGAAAAATTCAATATTCTTACCAAAGAGTCTTTTCTGAAAGGAAATGCCATTCTGAATTATGACAGAAAAGATTTTGTTGATTTTGTTAATAAGGTTCAATTTGATGTTCAATTGGATTCGGCGTCACTTGCTACCAATGACATTCGCCTTTTTTATAACGAGTTAGGGAAAAACCAACAATTCAAATTATCGTCAATTATCAGAGGAACTTTGAACGATTTGTATGCTTCAAAATTGAATTTGGTCGATCAGAATAATTCGCAAATCATAGGAAATGTAAATTTTAGAAACCTTTTTGGAAAGAAAGGTCAGGATTTTTATATGAAGGGGAATTTTAATAAAGTTTCTTCCAATTATAAAAATTTAACGACATTATTACCTAACATTTTGGGCAAAAAATTACCGAGTTCGCTTAGTAAATTAGGGCAGTTTAATTTGAGAGGTAAAACTGAAATTACGACTTCTACTATCGATGCAGATTTTTATATGACCACTGCTTTGGGAAATATTCAGTCTAAATTGAAGATGACAAATATCGATGATATTGATAATTCATCTTATTCTGGAAATGTTATTTTAGAGCAATTTAAGATTGGAAAATTCCTTTCAAAGAAAGATTTGGGAATGGTAACTTTGAATTTAGACGTTGATGGTCGTGGTTTTAAAGTTGCTAATTTGAACACTTCATTTTCTGGGGATGTTTATAAAATTAATTATAAAGGGTACAATTATACGAATATTGTTGTCAATGGAAATTTCAAAAAGCCAATATTTAAAGGGAAAATTTATGTAAATGACCCTAATTTATTTATGGATTTTGATGGTTTGGTAGATTTAGAAAAGAAAGACATCAATTATAATTTCAATGCAAAAATTGATTATGCTAATTTAGCAAAGTTGAATTTTGTAAAATCAGATTCTATTTCAGTTTTCAAGGGAGTTATTGATATGAAAGTTACGGGTACCAATTTAGACAATCTAAAAGGAGCTGTAAATATCAAAAACACTTCGTACCAAAATGTAAAAGACACGTATTACTTTGATGATTTTGATTTGATATCGAGTTTTGATGAAAATAATATTAGAACAATTTCTATCAATTCTCCAGATATTGTTCAAGGAAAAGT
>CANIFM010000261.1 GCA_947466955.1 Bacteroidota bacterium | reverse complement strand
TCATTATCTTGTTGTAATCCAACATTATCACCTTCAGTTGCATTGGTATTCATAAAACCAAGATTACGTACTTCTATATTTGAACCCGATTTAATGCGAATTCCAAATCCATTGGCAACCGCATCAGAACCAACACCTTCAACGGTAACGGAACTTGCCATATTATTGCCGTTTTCAATAACAATATCACCTCCTTCAAGTACATTAGAATCTGTAATGTTTCCAATCATTCTAAAAATGAAAGGACGTGTATCTCTACCTTTCTTAATTCCGTAAAGTATATTTTGAAAGCCAACACACGGATTTACTGTTGCTCCAGTTATATTCATGGAAATAGTATTCTTTGTATTTTGGGTAATATATAAAATTACCGCACCAGTTTTTGTAGTGCCGTCAAGGTTGTAACCACCGGGAATTCTACCACCGCTAAATGCAAATCCAGTTCTGTCTTGAGCAACAACTGTAATGTTATTTGTTATGGTTCCAGCACCTTCTCCAGATGCTGTTACGGGAGCTACTTTAACGGTATAAATACCAGCGGATAATCCAGGAATATCAGCACGGAAATAACTGCCATAACTACGAATAAGTTGCGTGTCTATTTGTTTGTTGGTTTGTCCTCCCCCGCTATAATATACGTTATAACTTGTAGCTCCAGCAACCGGCGCCCATTTTATAAAGGCAGATTCCAACCAGCCACCAGTTTCATTAATAGTAATAGTTTGCGCTGAAATTTGCAATGAGGTGAACAAAATAAAAATGTAAAACAGAATTTTTTTCATTGTAAATTATTTGATGTTTTTTATTGAAATTTATTTAATGTAATCTTTTGCAAAAGTGTGTCTTTTTTTTCATTATTTAAGGCATATCTTTTTATTATTTGATTAAATTTAAAATGATTTTACGACTTAGTTTTTTAATAAGTCATAATTTTTTATATATTTGTGTAATCGATTGCCTGTTTTAATATCGTTGTTTATTTGCTATAGAATCAGATTTTATCAAACTTGGGTTTTATCAAATTTTATAAATTCTTTTAACTGATTAATTTTCTTTTAATATCAATTTAGAATAACTACTTTTTATGTTTTTAAAAAAAATTATGAAGAATTTATTCTTAATTTCGATTCTGTTTTCTAATGTAATATTTGCCCAAATTCAATTTCCTATTGATACTTCCTATACTATTCAAAGCACTTATAATAAGGAAAAAAGTAAGTTTCCTTTTATTGAAATAGTAACAGAAAAAAAGCACGAAGCAATCAATCAAAGTAAGGATTTGGTTTACACTAAAATAGATTCACGAGAACTACATTTAGATGCTTTTTATACTAAAGTAGCGCATAAAAATCCAGCGGTTCTATTAATTCATGGAGGAGGTTGGAAGTCGGGTAATAAATCCCAAATGAAATTTATAGCTCAAGAAATTGCTTCCAAAGGGTATTCGTGTTTTGCAGTTGAATACCGATTATCGCCAGAAGCGAAATATCCTGCAGCGATTTTTGATGTAAAAAATGCAATTAAGTACATTAAAATGAATGCGAAAAAATTCAATATAAACCCAAATAAAATTGCAGTTTTAGGATGTTCTTCTGGAGGTCAAATGGCGGCTTTAATTGGAACTACAAATAAAAATACCGCATTTGAAGATAAAAATGGATTGAACCAAAATTCAAATGTTCAAGCAATAGTTGCTATTGACGGAATTCTAGCTTTCAAACATCCCGAATCTGAAGAAGGGAAAGTGGCTAGTTTATGGCTAGGTGGCACTTATGAAGAAAAACCCGAAATTTGGAAACAAGCTGCTGCGTTATCGCATGTAGATAAAAACACACCACCAATACTATTCATAAATAGTGACATGGCTCGTTTTCATGCTGGTAGAGACGATATGATTGCGGTTTTGAATCAATATAAAATTTATAACGAAGTGAAAAACATTCATAATTCGCCCCATTCATTCTGGTTTTTTGAACCTTGGTTCACACCAATGATTGATTATACAATTCAATTTTTAGATAAAACATTAAAAAATAAATAATTCATAATGAAAACAATTAAAATCATCGCAGCGCTTGTATTAGTTACTCAAATTGGCAATGCCCAACAAAAAAAGGATACAACTAAATTAAAAGCTCATGCCGAAATATCCGTAAAACAAGATGGAAAATGGGAAGGGCAAAAATATATTGGCGGTAACTTTAAAAACGTGCAAAATCTAAAATTAGCAAAAGAACATACTGATCATTCTTTTGATATCCGTTTTGAAGGTCCTGGTTTTGAAAACAGACATATTGCTTATAGATTATATCTTGATTGGAGAAATGCCATTGATTTATTTGGTAAATACTCAGATACGATTGTGTTGCCAAAAATTGGTTTAGACGGCTTCGATTCTTATCATGAAAAATGCGTTTGGGGTTCTGATATTCTTAAAGTTGGAAAAGGAATGGGAATTGGTTCGATTGGTAGATTTGTAAATAATGCTGTACTTCACTTTAATAATGTAGATTCTACCTTCGTAAAAATTGAAAATTCAAAGAAACAATCTAGCGTTTATGTAAATTATTTTGGTTGGAATACCGCCAATGAAAAAGTTGATTTAAAATCGAAACTATCTGTTTTTCCTGATGAATATTTTGTGAAACATACTATTACAGCATCAAAAAGTACGCAGGGAATATGTACAGGAATTGTAAAATTGAAAAATTTAGAATTGATTAAAGCGGAAAGCACCAATAAAAAATGGGCTTACATTGCTACTTATGGTGCGCAATCTATGTTTTCTGACAATCTAGGAATGGCTATTTTTTATGAAACTGCAACAGTTGAAAACGTAATTGAAGGTGTAGATGATCACTTATTAATATTCAAACCAACCATTGCTCCAATATCATTTTACTTTCTAGGAACTTGGGAAAAAGAAAAAGCTGGATTGAAAACCAAAGAGGAATTTCTTGCTTATTTAAATAAAAAATTATTAGTTTTAAATAAAACTAGCAAACTTTAGCGGATGCGTAATTACCTTAAAATCAATTTTATTTGTTTTAGCCTGATGTTG
>CANIFM010000260.1 GCA_947466955.1 Bacteroidota bacterium | reverse complement strand
TCCCCAATTACGATTTCCAGTTATTTCGATGCAAATTTAAACGTTGGATACAAACACAGCGAACGTTTAACAGGATTTTTGAAATTGAATAATATTGGAAATCAAGCTTATCAAAGATGGTTGAATTATCCAGTTCAAGGATTTCAAGTAATTTTAGGAGCGAGCTATAAGTTTGATTTTTAAAAAGGTTCAAAGAGAATAAGGTTCAAAGAGGCAAAGTTCAAAGAGGAATATGTTTGAAGTAATTTCTTCATTGTTTATAACGTTTTATCCTCTAAGATTACGAACCTTTGTACCTTTGCAACTCAAAACCTTTGCACCTAAAATAAATGACTCTCAAACAAAAAATCCATCAGCATTATACGCAACAAGTCCAAGACAAAATTGATGTTTTTCGGGATATGATTTCGGCATTGACCGAAGATTCTAAGAATGATGCCAAAGGTTCTGCGGGCGACAAACACGAAACTGCTTTGTCGATGATGCATTTAGAACAGGAAAAACTCAATTACAAACTCAAAGAAGTTTTAGAGCAAAAAGCAGTTTTAGATAAAATAGATTCCTCTTTATTACATACTACAATTGCTTTGGGAAGTTTGGTTCAAGCCAATGGAATCTATCTTTATGTGAGTTTGGCGCTCACAAAAATCAATATTGAACAAGTAAATATTATCGCTTTATCGCCACAATCGCCACTGGGAACTAAATTAATGGGGAATAAAGTGGGTTTTAAATTTGAAATTAATACGACAAAGTACCACATAGAAAGCATTTCATAACCCTGATTTTTTACAGTCTGTAACTTCCTATATAGATTTTGATTGCTTTTACTTTCATATTTACATAAAAATACAAATTTATGTTTATTATTATAACTAAATAATTCTATTTGGTTTTAATAAGAAATCATTATGCTCAAATTTGCAGAAGTAAAAAAATAGATTATGTGTGGAATTTTAGCCATTATTGGAAAAGGAAAAGAAGAAGAGTTAGTAAAAAAACTTTCTAAAAGAATGTCGCATCGCGGACCAGATGAAAGTGATTTGCATATAACTGAAAACGGACATATTTTGAGCCACGAACGCTTGTCGATTATAGATTTGCATTCTGGAAGACAACCAATTCAAGGGTCAAAAACGGCTTGGATGGTTCACAATGGTGAAGTTTATAACCACCAAGAATTGCGTGATGGGATTTTGAAACACCATACTTTTAGAACCAAATCAGATTCGGAAGTTATCGTGCATTTATATGAAGAATTTGGATATGATTTTTGCAATATGTTGGATGGAGATTGGGCATTTGTAATTGTTGATGGCGACGATTATATCGCAGGTCGTGATCCAATGGGCGTGAAACCGTTGTATTATGGTTTGGACGAAAGAGGCCGTACTTATTTTTCATCTGAAATGAAACCAATTGCCGATCAATGCAAAACGTTCTCTACATTTCCCCCAGGGCATTACTACACAGAAAAAACAGGATTTGTAAAATATTACAATCCAGAATATGAAGATTATTTAAAAGCAGATCACGAATTGGATTTGGATTTAATCAGAACTTCATTAACAGAAGCTACTCGCAAAAGATTAATGAGTGATGTGCCAATTGGCGTATTGCTTTCAGGAGGTTTGGATTCGTCATTGACATCTGCAATAGCCTCAAGATTATTAGCGGAAAGCGGTAAAAAATTACATTCTTTTTCGATAGGTTTAGATGAAAATGCGCCAGATGCAATGGCAGCGAGAAAAGTTGCTGAATATTTAGGAACAGAACACCACGAAATCCATTTTACAATTGAGCAAGGAATTGAAATTTTAGACAAGTTGGTTTGGCATTTAGAAACCTACGACGTGACTTCAATTCGTGCCAGTACGCCGATGTATTTCTTGTCAAAAGCAATCACTGATTTGGGAATAAAAGTAGTTTTATCTGGTGAAGGTGCCGATGAAATTTTTGGAGGTTATTTGTACTTTAGAAATGCGCCATCAACGGTAGATTTTCAAAAAGAAACCATTGAAAGAGTTCAAAAATTATTCACTGCCGATTTGTTAAGAGCCGATAAATCTACAATGGCACACGGATTAGAAGCGAGAGTTCCTTTTTTAGATAAAGAATTTTTGGATGTTGCAATGTTAATCAAAGCAGAAGAAAAGCAACCGAAAACGTATGACGGAAAAGAAAAATACATTCTAAGAAAAGCATTTGACACACCCGATAATCCGTATTTGCCAGCTGAAGTTTTGTGGAGGCAAAAAGAGCAATTTTCAGATGGAGTAGGGTACAACTGGATTGATCAATTAATTGATTATTGTTCGTCAAAAGTTACCGATAAAGAATTGGAAGCTGCGGGTTCGTTATTTTCATATAACACGCCAACAACCAAAGAAGCGTATTTCTACCGAACTATTTTCCATAAATATTATCCACAAGTAAGTGCGGCGCAAACCGTTAGAAAATGGATTCCAAAATGGCAAGAAAACCAAGATCCAAGCGGAAGAGCTAATGCTGCTCACGTTAAAGCGGATACTGATATAGCAAAAACAAATGTTGTAATTTAGTTAGTTTTTTTATTTCTATTTGTTTCAAGAGCGCTTACTTTTAGTAAGCGTTTTTTTATTGGTATAATAATAAGGAGTAATTAACCGATATATGTTAATAACTTACACTACTAAAACGAGTGATTTAAGGGAATATTAAATCTCGTTTATATATATTTGTACGTTAAACAAAAAAATATTCAGAATTACATTAACATGAGCGAAGAAATCAATAAAAATAGTTATTCAGCAGATAGTATTCAGGCATTAGAAGGAATGGAGCACGTAAGAATGCGTCCATCGATGTATATCGGAGATGTAGGTGTTAGAGGTTTGCACCACTTGGTTTATGAGGTGGTTGACAACTCAATCGATGAGGCAATGGGAGGTCATTGCGACACGATAATTGTAGATATAAACGAAGATGGATCTATAACTGTTGAAGATAACGGTCGTGGTATTCCAGTTGGAATTCATAAAAAAGAAGGCGTTTCGGCATTGGAAGTTGTAATGACTAAAATTGGTGCTGGAGGTAAATTCGATAAAGATTC
>CANIFM010000259.1 GCA_947466955.1 Bacteroidota bacterium | reverse complement strand
TACATTTGCAATCCTATGCTAAAAACAATCAACATATTAAATAAGAGAGCACGATTTGATTATGAAATAATCGAAACCTATACTGCTGGAATTGTTTTAGCTGGAACTGAAATTAAATCCATTCGCCTTGGAAAAGCTAATATTACAGAAAGTTTTTGCGAATTTAGTGGCATCGAACTTTTTGCGATAAATACTTATATCGAAGAATATACTTATGGAAATCAATTCAATCATAAAGCGCGAAGCGAACGAAAATTGCTTTTAAACAAGAGAGAATTAAAAAGTTTGGCAAGAAGTGTTAAAGCAAAAGGGTTGACAATTGTTCCTTTAAAATTATTTACCAATGAAAAAGGAATGGCAAAATTGGAAATCGGACTTTGTAAAGGAAAGAAAACCTACGACAAGCGAGAATCCCTAAAAGAACAAGATACAAAAAGAGATTTAGATCGAATAAAAAAAGAATATTAGAAAAAAGAGTTAAATGCTTTTTTTTTAATAAAAAAATGACTAAATTTGTCTTGACAATAAAAGTTAATAAATATGAGACAACTATTAAAAAATGCAAGAGAGAAAAAAAACTTAAAAACTCGTGAAGTAGCACAAATCATTGGGATTGATCAAGCACTTATAAGTAAATTTGAAAGCGGATCAAGAAAACCAACAAAAGACCAAATAATAAAATTAGCTTCACTTCTTGAGATCGATTTAGAAACTTTAATGGTTGCTTGGCTTAAAGAAAAAATTCTTTATGAAATTGGAAGTGATGAATTTGCTATAAAAGCGATGAATTTAGTTAAAGAAGAAGCAGAAAATACTTTTGGAATTGCAAAGAGAAAATTATCAAAAAGTTTAACTATTATATTGGATGAAATTGATGCTCTGAAAACGAAACTAGATGCTTTTAGAAAATTAGACAGTTATAAAATTGCCCAAGCTTTAGAATTAGAATATACTTTTGAGAGCAATAGAATTGAAGGAAATACAATGACGCTTCGGGAAACTGATTTAGTTATAAATGAAGGACTTACTATTTCGGGAAAAAGTATGCGAGAGCATTTGGAAACTATAAATCATCAAGAAGCTATTGCCTATATAAAAGATTTAATGAAGCGAAATATTCTGTTGAATGAACGTGAAGTTTTGTGTATTCACAATTTAATTTTGAGAGGAATTAATCCTGATGATGCTGGAAAATATAGAAAAGTTCAAGTAATGATAAAGGGAAGTTCTCATTTGCCGCCACAACCTTTTATGGTTGCAAAGGAAATGGAAGATTTTTTCATTTGGTATGAAACCAATAAAAAAAGGCTTCATCCAGTTATTTTGGCAGCCGAACTTCACGAACGTTTGGTAACTATTCATCCATTTATTGATGGAAACGGAAGAAGTTCTCGCTTAGTAATGAACCTTATTTTGTTACAACACGGTTATGTAATTGCCAATATAAAAGGTGATTATGACAATAGGATGCAATATTATAATGCTCTTGAAGTTGCTCAAACTAAAAACAACAAAGATGATTTTTTGATGTTTATTGCGCAAATAGAAAAAGAAAGTTTAGAGCGTTATTTAAATATTATTGGACAGTAAACCTCGATTATTCGGGGTTTTTGTTTTAGTTTTTATCTTCTAAAAGAGGAACAAATTTAAAATCCCCAAATTCGTGTTTTTCAAATTGGGTTTCATTTTTTCTGATTAACATCGTCATTATTTGATTTTTATCTCCAACAGGAATTACCAACCTTCCTCCTATTTTTAATTGCGCCATTAAAGGTTTTGGAATTGTCGGAGCGCCTGCTGTTACGATGATACTGTCAAAAGGGGCGTGATTTGGCAAACCTTTATAGCCATCTCCAAAAGAAAGATGTTTGGGGCGAATTCCTAATTTTGGCAACAATGCGGAAGTCTGTTTGAACAATTCATTTTGTCGTTCTACACTAAATACTTTTGCTCCCATCAAACACAAAACTGCGGTTTGATAGCCTGAACCTGTTCCAATTTCCAAAATTTTATCGTCTTTTTTTATTTCTAATAATTGGCTCTGAAAAGCAACGGTATAAGGTTGTGAAATAGTTTGCCCTGCTCCAATTGGAAAAGCTTTATCTTGATAGGCATAGTCTTCAAAACTTGAATTTAAAAACAAATGGCGCGGAATTTTATTAATTGCATTTAGAACATTTTTATCAATAATTCCTTTTTCTTGCAAAAGTTTTACGAGCTGATTTCTAAGTCCTTGATGTTTGGCAGTGTCTTTCAAAACTATATTTTATTTAGTCTGTAAATTTATGAAAGTAAATGTAAATTTAATTGTTGGATTTTAAATTTTAAATGCTTTAAATAATTATCATTTTATTGCTATTTTTGTTGAAAATACATTTATATGTTAAAAGTAGGCGTTTTAGGTGCTGGACATCTTGGAAAAATACATTTACGATTATTAAAACAATCAGATAAGTACGAATTGGTAGGCTTTTATGATGAAAATCAGGAAAATGGTGCTAAGATTGCGAAGGAATTTGGTTACAAACAATTTCATACTATTGCAACACTAATTCACGCAGTTGACGTAATTGACATTGTAACTCCTACACTTTCTCATTACAAATGTGCAAAAGTGGCAATCAAATCTGGAAAACACGTTTTTATTGAAAAACCTATTTCAAATACTGTTGCTGAAGCAGAAGAAATTATTGCTTTAGCCAATGAATATAAGGTAAAAGGGCAAGTTGGTCACGTTGAAAGATTCAATCCTGCATTTATCGCTACAAAAGATATGATTGAAAATCCAATGTTTATTGAAACGCATCGATTGGCAGAATTTAATCCTCGTGGTACTGATGTTCCCGTAGTTTTAGATTTGATGATTCACGATATTGATGCTATTTTGAGTGTTGTTCCTTCTAAAGTTAAACTTATTAACGCAAGTGGTGTTTCTGTAATTAGTGAAACTCCAGATATTGCCAATGCTCGAATTGAATTCGAAAATGGATGTGTTGCCAATTTAACGGCGAGCAGAATTTCATTGAAAAATATGCGTAAATCTCGATTCTTTCAAAAAGATGCTTATATTTCTGTTGATTTCCTTGAGAAAAAATGTGAAGTTGTAAAAAT
>CANIFM010000258.1 GCA_947466955.1 Bacteroidota bacterium | reverse complement strand
TTAGGTACTTCAAACACGAATTGGCAAAAAGAAATTTATAGAAGTACTGATTTTGTTGATCAAAATGTATCAGTTAGAGGTAATTTGTTTAATTTAATTCCATCTCGTATAACAATTGGAAAAACGTATCAAGAAGGTTTGCGATTGACAAGCTCTTTCAACAGAACTACTGCTGGAGTTGCTTTAAATCCAACTTTTTTAAATGATCATTTAAAAATTAGATTAAACGCTAATTATTCAAACGAGAAAAATCGTTTTGCTGATAATGTTGAAGGAAATGCTATAAGTTATGACCCAACGCAACCAGTTTATGATGCTACATCTATATATGGAGGTTTTCATGAGTATTATAATACTGCAAATGGTCAGTTAACAACTCAAACTCCAAGAAATCCAGTAGCTCAATTATTACAAACTAATGATTTAGGAAAGTATAATAGAATTTTTGGTAATTTTGAATTGGACTATAAATTACACTTTTTCCCTGATGTTAGAGCTGTTGTAAATGTTGGTTTTGATGAAGGTAATGGAGAAAGAACGAAAAATGTTGGTACTGACGCAGCTTCGGCAGGTCAAAACAATAACATTCCTTATGGAACAAATGAATTTTCATCTTCAAATAGAAAAAACAAATTATTTGATGCTTATTTAGTGTATAGTAAAACGTTTGGAAAAACTGTTTTTGATGCTACTGCGGGTTATTCGTACCAAAAATACGAAAGTGGAACGTATGTATCTGGTAATTCTTTGGATCCAAATTTAGCTACCACAGGTCTTGGAGGTTTCCCTCAAACACGTACTCAAATTCCAGTTGTTACTTTAGGTTTCTTTGGAAGAACAAACTTTAATTACAATGATAAATATTTATTAACGTTGTCTTTTAGAAGAGATGGTTCTTCAAGAATGTTAAAAGAAAATCGTTTTGGAAATTTTCCAGCTGTAGGTTTTGCTTGGAAAATGAAAGAAGAATTCTTGAAAGAGAACAAAACCATTTCAGATTTGAAACTACGTTTAGGTTGGGGTATTACTGGACAACAAGATATGACAAATAATGGAAATCCTAATTCTGCAATTTATATGCAAAATTATGTAACAGGAAGTGGGTCTTCTCAATACGCTTTCGGAAGTACGGCTATTCCAATATCTGTGTCTCAAGCCTATAATCCTATAATTAAATGGGAGCAAACAACCACTTTCAATGCAGGTATTGACTTCGGGTTATATAATAATAGAGTAACTGGAGGCGTAGATGTGTTTTATAAAGACTCTAAGGACCTTTTAGTAAATGGACCTGTACCAGATGGAAGTAATTTTTCAAATGTAGTTTTTCAAAATGTTGGAAGTTTTACTACCAAAGGAGTTGAATTTAATGTAAATGCACATGTAGTTAAGTCAACCAATTTCAATTGGAATGTGAATTTTAATGCTACTCATTTTGACAGAAAAATCACAAATTTAATTAATAATTCAGATTTATTAAATGGCGGTAACGTGGCAGGAACAGGTACACAAGTGTTACTTTATAGTACTGGTTATAATCCTAGTTCATTTTTGGTATACAAACAACTTTATGATACTGCAGGAAATCCTATTGAAGGTGCTTATGCAGATATAAATGGCGATGGGGTTATCAACGCAAAAGATAGATATATTTACAAAAACGGAGATCCTAAAGTAACTTTAGGTTTTGGTTCTAATATGACTTATAAAAATCTTGATTTTTCATTCACTTTAAGATCTAATATCGGAAATAGACTGTTTAATGCAGTTAATGCAGGAAGAGCTCAATTCCAAAATTTAAACACAGGAAATGCAGCTGGAAACATTCCAACTTCGGTTTTGGATACTGGATTTACAACTACTTCAAATGTTGTATTATCTGATTTGTATGTGGAAAATGCATCTTTCTTAAAAATGGATAACATTACTTTAGGATATAGTTTTCCAAAATGGTTAGAAGGTAAGGCTTCTTTAAGACTTTTTGCTGGATGTCAAAATGCATTTACAATTACTAAATACAGTGGTTTAGATCCAGAAATTACAGGTGGTATAGATAACACTATTTATCCAAGACAACGTCAGTTTTTGTTTGGAGCTAACGTAAAATTTTAATTAAAAAGACATGAAAAAAATAAATTTATTTTTATCCCTTATTGTTTTAGTAGGACTTCAGTCTTGTACTAAAGATATGGATGTAGTTTCAACAGATCCAACAGTTAATTCTGAGGAGGTGTTGTTTTCTACTCCAGCAGGTTATAAACAAGCATTGGCAGGTGTTTATGGTAATTTATCATTAACTGGAACTGGAGATGCGGGTTCGTCATTCCTAGTAGGAATTGACGCAGGAACAAGCCAATTTGGTAGATGTTTATGGTATTTGCAAGATTTAACCACAGATGAGGTTATTTGGAGCTATGAAAATGATGGTGGTGTTGCTGATTTGCAAAGAAACATTTGGACTTCAAGCAACCCAATTTTATTAGGAATGTACAGTAGAACAATGGCAGAAGTTGCAATTGCAAATGACTTCCTAAAACAATCTACTCCTGAAAAATTAACTTCAAGAGGAATTACAAATGCTGTTGATGTTGCAAACATTAATGATTATCGTAATGAAGCAAGAGTTTTAAGAGCTTTAGCCTATTACAATATGATGGATTTGTTTGGAAAAGCAGCAATGTATACTGAAAATGACGCAGTAAATTCATCTGCACAAGAAAACAGTAGAGCTCAATTATTTACATTTGTAGAAAGTGAACTTAATGCTGTTATTCCTAATTTGAAAGATGCAAGAACTAACGAATATGGTAGAGTTGACAAAGGTGTGGCTCAAATGATTTTAGCTAAAATATATTTGAATGCTGAAGTATATATTGGAACTCCAAAATATACCGAATGTATGGCTCAATGTGGAAATGTTATTGCTGGAGGATATACTTTAAATACTAATTATTTGAATAATTTTAAAGCAGACAACAACACTTCACCAGAAATGATTTTTGCTCTTCAATCAGATGGTCACGTTACTCAAAACTATGGCGCAACTACTGTTATTATTAACGGAGAAGTAGGGTCATTAGAAAACAATGGTTCAGCACTTGGTGTTGGAGGTTGGGGTGGAGCTTTAAGACTTAG
>CANIFM010000257.1 GCA_947466955.1 Bacteroidota bacterium | reverse complement strand
TACTTTTTTCTATTTTCATTTACCAAATTGGTGGATACTTCATCAGTTTTAGTATTATGAAAAATAGTATTAAGTCTGAAATGAAAACAAAAATCAAGAAAAGTTTAAATGCCAATGAATATCAGTTTTTTAATTTGAATAAAATTTCGAAAGAAAATTCTTTTAAATGGGAGAAAAAAGAAAAAGAATTTTGGTACAACGGCAGAATATATGATATTGTAGAAATTGAAAAATCAGGCATTTTGAAATGCATTGATGATATTCAAGAAAAGAAATTATTTCAAAATTTAGATAGTTATGTAAATGGTTATTTTGCCAAAAGTCCAAATGGTAAAAAAGCAATGCAATCAATTAATTCCATTTTTTTTGCTGTATTTCTGCCTTCTAAAGAAATTGTAATTCCGCAACGTTATTCTATTTCAACTACTTCAATTTCCGATAAATTAAATATTCGTAATTCCGATAGAACCTTGACTGTTGTATCCCCACCACCCCGTTTTTTATAATTAATATTAAATTAGTTTTAAGTGAAAGTTACTAATTTATAGCGTTTAATTCAGAATCCAATTTCTGATTATTCCTATAAACTAGTGGCAATTTCGTTTGTGTTTTAAATTTGCTTTAAGCGATTTAATCTTAGATGAACCATTTAAATCAATTGCAAATTTTGCTGTGTAATAATTATTAATATAAAAACAAAAAGATGAAAATAAAAATAGTTGTACTATTTACAGTTACGTTACTTTCGTTTCAAATTGAAGCGCAAACAAAACAAGATTCAATCAATAATTTAAAAAATGTTACGGTAAAAGCTCGTAAAAAAACTTTAAAAGAACGTGCAGAATATAAAAGACACGGACAAACTACAGAAGTATTAACTTCGGAAGAATTGAACCGAAATAATCCTGCTTTTTTAGAACAAAGTTTAGGAGTTATGGCGGGTGTTCAAGTCGATAAAAGAACGCAAGTTGGCGGGCAACGAATTGTTATTCGAGGATATGGAAACGATCAAAAATTCAACAATTGGGGAATTAAAGCCTATTACAATCAATTTCCTTTGACAAATGCAGAAGGAGTTACGATTTTAGACGATGTAGATTTCTCTGTTGTTGATAATATTGAAGTAATAAAAGGACCAGCGGCTACGATGTATGGTGCCGGTGTTGGTGGAGTTGTTCGCTTTTATTTGAAAAATTCAGAAGAAAAAGGAACTTCATTGAGTCAGAATACAACTGCGGGTTCTTTTGGTTTATTGCAAACCAATACTCGCTTGGATTATGTAACTGATAATGCTTCAATGTTTTTGAATTATGGGCATCTTCAATCGGATGGGTATCGCCCTCACGGTGAAAGTTTAAAGAATTTTTTTACGTACAAAGGGGACTTTAAATTTTCTGACAAGCAAACGGTTTCGGTGTTTTTAAGTCATAATTTTTCACACGAAGGAATTTCTGGGCAAATTCCATACGCTGATTATTATGCCAATAATGACCCAGGAAATGATGCTTATGCTAAGAAAAACGCGCATTTAAATATGCAATCTACTCGTTTTGGTATTTCTAATAACTTTAAATTTACCAAATCATTTAGTAATTCTACGGTACTTTTCTATTCAGGAACTGATATTGAAAGTGTTTCTGCAGGAGCTTCTGGACAAACAAATTCACCTAATTATGGAATACGTTCTGTATTTACTAAGTCAAACGATCTTTCTTCTTCTATTGAAAATGTGTTGAATGTTGGAACAGAAATTCAACAATGTAAATCTTTGGCGTCAAGCTTCAGATTTACAGGAACTGACGACACGAACCCGCTATTGGTAACTGCTATTGCTGATGGAGCTTATTACAAATATACAACCAACCAGCAATCTGTTTTTATTCACGATAGAATCAATTTCAAAAAGGCAGATTTATCTGTTATTCTTGGTTTAAGTGGAAATCACATTGACTATGACCGAGTTGATTTGTTGGCTTTGCCAGGACTAATTGTTGGAAATACTAAAAACACATCATTTAATAAATCATTTAAAACATCTTTAAATCCACATATTGCGGTTCAAAAAACATATAAAGATCAAATTTTTAATGTGACGTATAGCGAAGGTTATAATGCGCCAACGGCTTCAACATCATATATATCGTCACTTAACAAAACAAATGATGATTTAGTTCCTGAAAAAGCTAAAATGTATGAAGTTTCGGCTCAAGGATTATTGTTTAATACCCGATTTGATTATCAAGTTTCACTTTTTAATATGAATATTGATAATAAACTTACGCAATTGAGTGCTGCAAATCCAGCTGGAGGAAGTTATAATTATACTGCTAATACTGGTAATCAATTGAATAAAGGTATAGAAGCGAGTATTGGATATGTATATGAAATGAAATCAAATCCAATTATTTCAAAAGTGACTTCGTTTGTAAATTTCTCTTATTATGATTTCAAATACACTGATTTTTCTACGAAAGTTGGCAGTGGTGTTTTAACTGATTTTTCAAATAATAAAGTGGTAGGAGTTCCTGCGAAAAAATATTCTGTAGGAGTTGATTTTGTTTCGCCAACAGGAATTTATTTGAATACGACCTATAATTATTTAAGCGATGTGTATTCTGATTTCGCAAATACGAATTTGGTGAATGGTTTTGGGTTGCTAAATGCAAAATTGGGATATAAACTATCTTCAAAAAACAAGAAATACAGTTTAGATTTATTTGCAGCAGGAAATAATTTGACTAATCAAACGAATTATACCTTTTTGTTTTTAGGAGGTAATATTAATGATTCAGATACTGGAAGTAATTTCCCAGGAATGAAAACAGATGTAAATCCAGGCTCAAGCAAAGCTTATTTTTGGTCGGGTTTAAATCTTAAGTATCATTTTTAATAATAAAAAAGGGAAAGGAAACTCAATATTTTGGGTTTCCTTTCTTAATTAAATAAAAGTTCAAAGTTTGTTTGTGAATTCAATAATTTAAGCTACTTTTGCATCCAAATTAACAATAAAATATATTTTTATGAATCATTATGAAACTGTTTTCATTTTAAATCCCGTTTTATCTGAAGTTCAGGTAAAGGAAACAGTAAGCAAATTCGAAGATTTTCTTACATCCAGAGGAGCAGAAATGGTATCAAAAGAGGATTG
>CANIFM010000256.1 GCA_947466955.1 Bacteroidota bacterium | reverse complement strand
CTCAAAATGAGCTTGTTGACTATCAAAAATTAATTGACGTAACCGACTTGAAAAACGGAATTTATCTACTACAATTGCATTCAACTAATTATTCGAAAGTATTAAAAATTGTCATTCAAAAATAACAAATCGCATTAAACCTTTTTCAAATAATAGCATCTTATATACAAACAAATCAAAATGAAAAACTACCCGAATTTCCTTAAAGTAATAACAATCGTTTTTACATTTCTGTTTCTTTTACCAGTTTCAGCACAAGAAAAAACAAAACCCAATATTCTATTTATAGCTATTGACGATTTGAAACCTATTTTAGGATGTTATGGAAATACGTTAATTAAAACCCCAAACATTGACCGATTGGCAAAAATGGGTACCGTTTTTATGAGTAATTACTGTCAACAAGCAGTTTGCGGACCAACAAGAGCAAGCATAATGACAGGAAAACGTCCAGATTACACTAAGGTTTGGGATTTAAAAACCAAAATGCGTGACATCAATCCAGATATTTTGAGTTTGCCACAATATTTCATTTCACAAGGATATTCAACGCAAGGAATTGGTAAAATCTATGATTCTCGTTGCGTCGATAAAAAAATGGATGCGCCTTCATGGAGCGTTCCTTTTTATAATTATTTCAAAACCGAAGAACGCTATTATGCTAAGGAAACGGGAATGCCAATATTAGGAGCCTATCAATTATCTGCAACAAAAGAATTGGCGTTGAAATATACTAAAGAAGGAGAATCAAAAGGTTTAGCCGATAAAGAATTGGACGAATATGTTTCAAAATTGGTAAAACCATCAGTTGAATGTGCCGATGTTCCTGATAATGCCTATAATGATGGAGCAAATGCATCTCGTGCTTTAGAAATTTTAGAAAAATTAAAATCAGATACAAAACCTTTCTTTTTTGCTGTTGGATTTTCAAAACCTCACTTGCCATTTGTAGCACCAAAAAAATATTGGGATTTATACAAAAGAGAAGACATGCCATTAGCTGCCTTTCAAGAGAAATCAAAAAATAGCGTTGATGTTGCCTATCACAATTCAGGCGAAATTAGAGGATATACGGATATTCCACCTTTAGTTTCTTTCACCGATCAAAAGGATTTTGGTTTGACTTTACCAATTGACAAACAACAAGAATTAATTCACGGTTATTATGCTGCAGTTTCTTACACTGATGCGCAAGTAGGAAAATTATTGGATAAATTAGACGCTTTAGGGTTGTCAAAAAACACGATAATTGTACTTTGGGGCGATCACGGATGGCATTTAGGCGATCATAATCTTTGGTGTAAGCATACTAATTTTGAACAAGCAACTCGAACACCAATGATAATTGCTGCGCCAGGAATTGCGGCTTCAACTACTAATGCTTCAACAGAATTTGTTGATATTTTTCCAACATTATGTGATTTGGCAGGTGTCAAAATACCAGAAGTTTTAGACGGAAAAAGTCTTAAGTCATTAATGAATAAATCGGCAAAATCAGTTAAAGACTATTCTATAAGTCAATATCCACGTAGCGGAACGAAGAGCGAAACAGAACGTCAAGGTTACGCTTCTTCAAAAGTGATGGGCTATTCTTTGAGAGATAAAAGATACCGATATACGATTTGGATGACCAATGATTTTAGAAGTACACAGGCTTTTGATTCTAATTTGATTGTGGGAACTGAATTGTATGATTATGATAAAGATCCAAACGAAACGATAAATGTGGTTGATGAAAAGGAATACAAATCGGTTGCTAAAGATTTAAAAAGTAAAATGCTTGCCTTTTTTGCATCACAAGTAAAATAGCTATTTTAGTGAAAGTATCTAAATTATTTTATAAATTTAGTGTCGCAATAGAACGATTTAAAATCATAGAATGAAAAACAATATTTCGGTCATTTTTTTAATGCTAAGTTTATTTATAACTGCTCCTTTTAAAATAGCTGCTCAACCAACAACTATTAAAAAAGAGAAAGTTGTAAAAAAGACGAAGAACACAAAATCGTGTTGTACCGCAGCTATTCCAAATCGATTTGGTGTGAAAACAAAATCTAATTTCACAGAAGGAAAAACGGTTACGAATTCCAACATAAAAAACCCTGAAGGAATGGTTTGGATTCCCGGCGGAACATTTAGTATGGGTGGCGATAATGATCAAGCACGTCAGGATGAATTGCCAAAACATGCCGTTAAATTGAATGGTTTTTTCATGGATGTTACAGAAGTTACTAATGCGCAATTTGCCAAATTTGTTGCCGCAACAGGATACGTTACTACAGCTGAGAAAGATATTAATTGGGAAGATTTAAAAAAACAATTGCCATCTGATACTCCGAAACCAGAACCTGAAACTTTGAAAGCGGCTTCTTTGGTATTTGTGCCAACGAAAGGCGAAGTAAGTTTGCAAGATTATAGTCAGTGGTGGAGCTGGTCGCACGGAGCCAATTGGAAACATCCAAAAGGAAAAGATAGTGATATTGTTGGAAAAGATAATTTACCCGTAGTTCATATTAGTTGGGATGACGCTAATGCGTATTGCAAATGGGCAGGAAAAAGATTGCCAACAGAAGCGGAATGGGAATATGCAGCTAGAGGTGGGTTGACCAAAAATGTTTATGCTTGGGGCAATGAAAGAGTAGATGAAGGAAAAATACATTGTAATTATTTTCAAGGAAATTTTCCCTATAAAAATGAAGGTACCGATGGTTTTATGGGGTCAGCTCCAGTAAAATCCTTTGCTCCAAATGGTTATGGTTTATATGATATGGGTGGAAATGTTTGGGAATGGTGTGCTGACAAATATAATAATTTGTACTATGAATCCTTCAAAAAAATTAAAGTTGCCATTAATCCAAAAGGGCCATTAAAAAGTTATGATCCCGATGAGCCTTTGGTAGCCAAAAGAGTAATGCGTGGCGGTTCTTTTTTATGTAATGAATCCTATTGTAGCGGTTATCGTGTTTCGGCAAGAATGAAAAGTTCATCCGATTCTTCAATGGAACATTTAGGATTTAGATGCGTTTCTAATTAATTGATTAAGATTAAGATGAGGTTATTTTGTGTTTTTTTGTTTGCGTTAACGGCTGAAATTGCTACTGCAAATAGTAATTCGATTTCAAATATATATTTGGAAAATTTTGCTATTGCAAATAAAGATTCGGTTGCTTTAGATAATGCTTATATGAAAGTGCTTCGAGATGGAGCAGCTTGT
>CANIFM010000255.1 GCA_947466955.1 Bacteroidota bacterium | reverse complement strand
TCGGGGAAGCACAAAGGGACATCACCCCTGAAAAAAGTGCAGAAATTATCAGAAACACATCCAACAATCATTATAAAAATAAATAAAACCAACCTAAAAACCACCATTTATGCAAACCTTATCAACTAAAGATTATATCGTTTTTTTACTCTATTTCGTTTTAATTGTCGGCTATGGATTTTGGATTTATAATAGAAAAAAGAAGGGACAAACCAGCAGTAAAGATTATTTTTTGGCAGAGGGTTCTTTGACTTGGTGGGCAATTGGCGCCTCGTTGATTGCAAGTAATATTAGTGCCGAACAGTTTATCGGAATGAGCGGCAGTGGATTCAAAATGGGTTTAGCCATTGCAACTTATGAATGGATGTCGGCAGCAACCCTTTTAATAGTAGCCGTGTTTTTTATCCCTGTTTATATAAAAAATAAAATTTTCACGATGCCCCAATATCTACTTCAACGCTACAATAGTAATGTTGCAATGATAATGGCGGTATTTTGGCTACTGCTTTATGTGTTTGTAAATTTAACTTCAATTTTATATTTAGGCGCTTTAGCAATAAGTAGTATCTCTGGATTGAACTTGACTTTTTGTATGCTTTTCCTTGCTTTCTTCGCAGTAATGATAACGCTTGGTGGTATGAAAGTAATTGGATATACTGATGTAATTCAGGTTTTCTTTTTAATTTTAGGTGGTTTAGTGACTACCTATTTAGCTTTGGATTTGGTAGCAAAAGAATTTGGTTCATCGGGAGTTTTAAATGGTTTTCAATTAATGACAACACACGCAAACGACCATTTTCATATGATTTTTGAAAAAACCAATCCAAATTACATGGATTTACCTGGGCTTTCTGTTTTAATTGGAGGAATGATGATTATCAATTTGAATTATTGGGGTTGTAACCAATATATCACACAACGTGCTTTAGGTGCCGATTTGAAAACCGCAAGAAGTGGAATTTTATTTGCTGCTTTCCTCAAATTATTAATGCCAGTTATTGTGGTATTACCCGGAATTGCAGCTTTCGTATTGTACCAAAATGGACATTTTAATACAGAAATGCTTCAAGATGGAAGTCTAAATCCAGATAGAGCGTATCCTACATTATTGAACCTCCTTCCTGTAGGTTTAAAAGGGCTTTCATTTGCCGCTTTAACGGCCGCAATTGTAGCTTCATTGGCTGGAAAAGCGAATAGTATTGCCACGATTTTTACATTAGATATTTATAAAACCAAACTTAATATTGTCGCCGATGAAAAAAAATTAGTAAACATTGGCAAAAAAACTATTGTTATTGCAATGTTAATTGCAGTTCTTGTTGCGCCATTTTTAGGAATTGATAAAAAAGGAGGATTTCAATACATTCAAGAATATACAGGATTTGTAAGTCCAGGAGTTTTTGCAATGTTCATTCTTGGTTTCTTTTGGAAAAGAACTACTTCTAATGCTGCTTTGTTTGCAACTATTGGTGGTTTTATGATGTCAATAATTTTCAAATTTATGCCCGCTTTCGTTAATTTATCGTTTTTAAATCCACTTGGTTTTGCCGTTCCAAATTCAAATGGCGTTTTTGAAATACCATTTATTGACAGAATGGGATTTGTTTTCTTAATATGTGTAATAGGAATGGTTATAATTAGTATTTATGAATCTAAAAAAGGCATCAAACCAAATGGATTAGAAGTAGATAGTACGATGTTTAAAATGTCCCCAAGTTTTATTATTGGTGCACTAATTGTGGTTTCAATAATTACAGCATTTTACACTATTTTTTGGTAATATTTTAATCCTGTTACTATTTCATTTTCTAAAATTATCTGAATTGTAATTATTTTTATCTACTTTTGTTTAATATTTATTTATTTAGGTTAAACAAAAAATAATTAGTGATAAATTTATTTCAAAAAATGAAAAAGGATAAGCCAGATAACGTAGTGTTTTCAGACGAAAAAGGATATAATGCAAGTCTGTTGCCTTATTCTACAAGCGTTGGCGCGCCAGTAATTAAAACTGATGATGTTGTGGCTTGGAAAAGCAGAGGTATTCATAATGTGAATAAAGAGTTTGAAAATAAGTTCAATGAACTAAAACTGCAATACCAAAAATTAATGGAAGAATACGAATGGAATGATTTAGTTTACAATGCTAAATTTTCATTTGAACCCGTTATTGGCGAAATTTATCATTTGTATAATGGCACTGATGGAACTAATTTTTTGTCCTTAATTTCCCCGCAAGAATGGAATCGAGAACACATAGCAACTTTTAAATTGAATAGCGATAAAAAGTGGTTGTTATTAAATCATAAAGACGCTATGTTTTCGTAGTAAATAATTAGAAACTTCATAAGTCTTTTTGAATATAGATTTAAAGATTGCCATTTAATCAAAGTCTTCGATACCTAATTTCTACTATTATTTCATTACTAAAATTAAGTGTTTTGAGAAACTTCAAATCAAAACACCTTCAAAAATTAATAAGTCTATTTTATGGGAACGTTTTTAAAAGCCAATTGGGAAAATATCATAATGGCCAATTACGTAATTGACCCAGAAATTTTAACTCCATTTTTACCAAAAGGGGTTAGTTTGGATTTACATAATGGCAAAGCATATATTAGTTTAGTTGGTTTTATGTTTAAAAAAACAAAGCTTTTTAATGTTCCAATTCCATTTTTCGGCACTTTTGAAGAAATTAATCTGCGCTTTTATGTGCTTCGAAAAGAAGATGGAATCACCAAGCGGGGCGTTGTTTTTATAAACGAAACGATTCCTTACAGAATTGTTGCTTGGATGGCAAATAAATTATACAATGAACATTATACCGTAGTTCCAACGATACATTCTATTACAAACGATTTGGATTCAAAAAAAGTAAAATTCGAATGGAAATTAAATAATAGTTGGAATAGTATTTATGTAGAAGCGTCAAATAAGTCAACTAGTATGAAAAATGATACTCTGGAAAAATTCATTTACGAACACTATTTTGGTTATACTAAAATTGACGAAAACAACACAGAAGAATACCGATTGCAGCATCCGAGTTGGAAAATTAATAGCGTTTTAGACACGAAAATTGATTGTGATTTTAAAGCTATGTATGGCGAATCGTTTTCCGTTTTAAATTACACCAAGCCAGAAGCAGTATTTATTGCCGAAGGGTCATCTGTAAAAATAGAATGGCAAAGAGTTCGATTGAAATTCGCTGTTTAATATTTTTT
>CANIFM010000254.1 GCA_947466955.1 Bacteroidota bacterium | reverse complement strand
GTACTTAAAGGAGAACATGCTTGTGTAGCAAATTTTGCGATAAAAAAATCAGTGGTACCCCCTTCATTGACCACTGTACTATTATTTGTATCATAAAGTGTTGCTGCAAAACCACCTCCAACTATGTAATCTCCAGATGCATCAACTGCCAAGGCTGTACCCCTATCCGTGGAACCCACAGTACTGCGTATATTATTTAGACTTAAACACGCTCCAGTTGTACTATTAAAACGGGCCAACAGGACATCTTGTCCTTCATTTGTTGCTGTAACATTTATAGATTGAGTACCCCAAGTAAAATTAGTACCTGCGCACCAACCCGTGAAAGCAACTTCACTACCATTGTAAACTAAAGCGCCATAGCCACTATTCCCAACAGAACCATGGTGCGTACCCCATATCAAGTTGCTGGCAGTAGCATCGACTTTCATGACAAAGGCAGGTGTATTTAATATTACAATGGAATACCCTATAAAACTATTCATATTGTTACCCGTCATTGATCCTGCGATGTAGATGTTGTTTTGTGAATCAAAATCAAGATTATAAAACTCCATGTTGTTAGGAATATTATTATTATTTTCTCTTTTCCATAATAAATTTCCATTGTTGTCATAACAAACTAAAGCAGCTGAATTGACCACTGGTTGACCGTTAATGGTAAAAGTATAAAATGAACTAGTTTTAGCACAAGTCATGTAGTAATTGCCATTATAGGGATTACGATAGTATTTCGTAAAACTTACATCACCAAAAAATTGAAAAGTACCCAATTGAGTCCCTCCGATGAATGAACCATTTGTATTATATTTTAAAACATAAGGTGTTGCAGGATCCATATTGGAGTTAATTAAAGTTCCATCAGCATAGGTACCAGGTTGCAACCAAACAAACCAATATATTATGTCATTTTGCAATTCAAAACCATAAGAAGCAAAAGAAGGGCTACCAGTTAAATTTGGTTCAGGTCGTTTCACATATTGTAATATTCCGTTTTTATTAAATTTAGCTAAGAATAAATAGGAGCAAGCACTAACAGAATTAGAAAAAGTATAGTCATTATCAATTCTTGAAGGATACGGGTAAAGTCCTGTGCCATCATCACATGATAGTATTCTTCCTGCAATATAGACATTGTCCTGTGAATCGACTTGAACAGCACTAATCTCCTCTCTATCCCCTCCCCCTATTATTTTACTCCAACGGTAGGTGCCATTACAGGTAAAGCTTGCCAAAACAATATCAGTGGGAGAATAACTGGGATTGTCATAATTGGTTTTAGGATGGCCATCTACATTTAGATTACTCATGCCCACCTTGGATAAAACATATATGTTTTTTTCGCTATCGGTTGCAATGCTATAAACTTGCTCGTAATCGTTTGTTCTAAGGTTTTCAGCACTACCACCGTCTTTTATCCATTGGAAAGATTGGGAGAAGCTAAAAATAGGTACTATGCAAAAGGCAAAAGACATTAGTGCTTTAAAGCTGCATATTGATTTTTTCATACTGTTATTCTTTTCGTTCTTTAGTAAAAATAGTAAAAAAACGGATGCGGTGAGCGCCTCCGTTTTGTTTTATCGTAACTGCATAGCTATTCGAAGCGTATTGTGAACAATCAGTAACCGCTTTGCCACTATTGTTATCGAGGTTTTTTGTTCAGAAGTTCTTGAACCAGTTGCCGTTCGTTATGGCTGGTACAATTGGTTTGTAGGTACATTGTTCGATAACAATATGCTTCCTGCTTCTTCTTTTAGAACAGATGATTGGGAATAAAAAAATCCACAAATTTTCACCAAATTAATAGTGAAAATTTGTGGAATCTATTTTGAATTAATTCTTTTGAATTATACTTTATTTTATTTTAACCACAAGTGGATTATTGATTTTAGTTGCATATTGACCTAAATACTTTTCCCAAGCTTCTTTAGTACTAAATTCACCTTGTTTTTTCCAACCGAAACCTGTGTAATAAATAACTTTGTTATTGTTTACTTTTAACGAAGCATACAAATTGCACAATTCCTTGTTTTTATTGATATATTTCTCGTAAGCAATTGCGGTATTTTTAAGAAATACAATTCCTGTTCCTAACTCAGAATCGTCAATGGGTTGCCAATAATCAATCCAACCTTCTTTAAGATTTCCTTCTGTTTTTCCATCGTTATTGTGCAATGTAATTCCAGTAGAAATAGAATTAGTTCCCGAAACTGCAATCTCGAATTTAGATAGAAAACTACCATAATCCAAACTGATGTGTTTTACTTCTGTGATTTTATTTCCAGCCGCATCCCAATCGGCATAAGTTAAAACAAAACTAGTTCTGATAGGCCCAGTAGTAATCGTTTTCCAAGAAATGAAGTTTTTAGAATAGTAATAAGTAGTATCTATTTTAACTGCAATTCCGCCTATTCCGCGACTATCACCAACATGAAAGTTATCCAAACCTTCGCCCGTATCTTTGTGATAAGTTCCTGTTCCTGTCGTATATTTTTCATACCATTTGTTCAAAATTGGATACTCGACTCTTTTCAACCAAGCATCAATTCCGCTCGTTAATGTTCCGCCTTTCACTTTGTCTTCTGCCATTTTTTGTGCTACAGGACCATACGTTCTAAAGGCAACTTTGTTATTTTCCCATGCATAATCATCAATTCTTTCAGGAACAAATCTTGAAAAACAATATACTATTGGCTCTTTTGTTTTAGTATCATTATTTAATACAAGCTCGTATTTTTTAGATGCTGAAGCTTTGATTTTAGGTTGGAATAAAAGCACGTCTGAAATTCCATCGCCATTTTCATCCACACATTGGGAAATAAAAAAAGTAGTAGTTCCAACCTCTCTAACACCATACTTTTCTAATACATCCGAAGATTTTAAACCCAAAGCACTTTTAGATAACTCTACAGTTTCAAATTCTCTGTCTATCTTCAATGGATTGGATATGGTGATAATCTTAGCCTTTTGAGCATACGATAATAAGGTACTCGAAAGCATCAAAACTAGTATTCCATTAGTGATTTTCATATTAATTTTCATTTGAAGGTTTTCCAATCGTAGCCAATATTCCACCATCAACATACAGAATGTGACCGTTTACGAAATCACTCGCTTTAGAAGAAAGAAATATAGCTGCTCCTGATAAATCATCAGGATTTCCCCATTTGGCTGCTGGAGTTCTATTAATAATAAATTCGTTAAACGGATGTCCATCTACTCGAATAGGCTCCGTTTGAGTTGTTGCAAAATAACCTGGACCAATTCCGTTCACTTGAACATT
>CANIFM010000253.1 GCA_947466955.1 Bacteroidota bacterium | reverse complement strand
GCTGAAAAAGATTTATTGAAAGCACAATTGAAATTGTATGCAACAAAATCGGTTGGATATGGAATTGCCCCAATGGTTGAAAAAATTGGAAAAGATAACAATTACGATTATTCAAAATTTGTAAATGCTGCTTTTGAATTGAGTATTTTGACTTCAAATGAAAAAGTGAAAGCATTTTTGGATTATCCAAGCGAAGCTTTATTAGCAAGTGACCCGTTGTATAGCATTTCAAATGATATGATTACGCACATGAATTCAAAATCGGATGCTATTGCAAAAGCACAAAATGATTTTGGATCTTCGTTCCGTTTGTTAGTTGAAGGTTTGAGAGAATCTAAAATTGGTACTATTAAATATCCAGATGCAAATTCTACATTGCGTTTGACTTACGGAAAAGTTCGTGCTTTGCCAGCTGACAAAAGAAACGATGCGAAAATTAATAACTACACCACATTAGACGGTCAAGTTAAAAAATACAAGAAAGGCGATGAAGAATTTGATTTGCCTGCTCGTGTTCTTGAAATGAATAAAAACAAAGATTACGGTCGTTTTGCTGATAAAGACGGTTCGCTTCACGTAAATTTCTTAACTGATAATGATATTACTGGAGGAAACTCAGGTTCACCAGTTTTGAATGGTAAAGGAGAATTAATCGGATTGGCATTTGACGGAAATATTGAAGCGATGGCTGGAGATGTTATTTTTGATCCAAAATTACAACGTACAATTAATGTCGATATTCGTTATGTTTTATGGGTAATTGAGAAGTTCTCAGGCGCAAAACACATTGTTGATGAAATGACATTGGCGAAATAAAAACCACATTTCATTAAACGAAAAAGTCCTAAAACGATATGTTTTAGGACTTTTTTTATTTCTGTAAATTAGTATTAAGCAATCAAAGTTCTAGAAATCACGATACGTTGAATCTCAGAAGTACCTTCATAAATTTGAGTAATTTTTGCATCACGCATCATTCTTTCTACGTGGTATTCGGCTACATATCCATTTCCACCGTGAATTTGAACGGCTTCAATTGTAGTGTCCATTGCGGTTTGTGAAGCAAACAATTTTGCCATTGCCCCAGATTGAGAAATGTCTTCGCCAGCATCTTTTTCGGAAGCTGCTTTGAAAACCAACATTTCTGCAGCTGCAATTTGAGTTGCCATATCTGACAATTTGAATGCAATTGCTTGGTGTTTGAAAATCTCTTTTCCAAAAGCTTTACGCTCTTGCGAATATTTTAATGCCAATTCAAATGCGCCTTTTGCAATTCCTAATGCTTGTGAAGCAATTCCAATTCTACCTCCGTTTAAAACTGCCATTGCGAAATTAAATCCGAAACCGTCTTCCCCAATTCTATTTTCTTTCGGGACTTTTACATCAGTAAACATTAGCGAATGCGTGTCAGAACCACGAATTCCCATTTTCTTTTCTTTAATTCCAATTTCAAAACCAGCCCAAGTTTTCTCAACTATAAAAGCGTTGATTCCTTTGTGCCCTTTTTCGATATCGGTTTGAGCAATAATTATATACGTCGAAGCCGAATTTCCGTTGGTAATCCAGTTCTTAGTTCCATTTAAAAGATAGTGGTCGCCTTTGTCAATTGCGGTTGTTTTTTGTGATGTTGCATCGGAACCAGCTTCAGGCTCAGACAAACAGAAAGCGCCAATAACTTCGCCTGTTGCCAATGGAATTAAGTATTTTTGTTTTTGTTCTTCGTTGCCATATTTTTCAATTCCAGCACAAACCAATGAATTATTTACTGACATAATTACGGCTGCAGAAGCATCAACTTTTGCGATTTCAGTAATTGCTAATATATAGGATATGCTATCCAATCCTGAACCACCGTATTTTGGGTCAACCATCATTCCCATAAATCCAAGTTCAGCCATTTTTTTTACTTGCTCCGTTGGGAATTTTGAATGCTCATCTCGTTCAATTACTCCAGGCAAAAGTTCCATTTTAGCAAAATCTCTGGCTGCTTGTTGAATCATTAATTGCTCTTCCGTAAGTTTAAAATCCATAATAAGGAATAATTATTGTGATTAATATAAAAAATATACACAAATATACTTTTAAATTATCATATTCTCAAAATGATTTATTAATTTTAGCCGATGATTCAAGAAAAATATAACATTATTGGTGTAATGTCGGGCACTTCGCTTGATGGCATCGATTTGGCGCACCTCAATTTTGAAATTTTAAATGGAAAATGGAACTTTCAAATCCTTGAATGTGAAACCATTGGCTACAGCCAAAAATGGATTGATAAACTTAAAATTGCTGTTGGATTTTCTGAATTGGGATTACAAAAATTAAATTCTGATTATACTTTATTATTAGGAACTATCATTTCTGATTTTATCGAGAAGTATAAAATTGAAAATATTGATGCAGTTTGTTCTCACGGACACACTATTTTGCACCAACCTCAAAATGGAATTACGTTACAAATTGGAAATTTACTCGAAATTGCTGCTTTATGCAAACAAAAAGTAGTTTGTAATTTCAGAGTTCAAGATGTGGAATTGGGTGGTCAAGGTGCACCATTAGTTCCAATTGGTGACCGAATATTATTCTCAGATTATGATTATTGTTTGAATTTGGGTGGTTTTTCAAATATTTCCTTTGAGGTAAATGAAAACAGAATTGCTTTTGACATTTCACCTGTAAATACTGTTTTGAATTTCTATGCCAATCAATTGGGATTAGATTATGATGATAAAGGAAAAATTTCGAGAACTGGAACTGTTCATTCAGAATTGCTAAATGATTTGAATCGATTGGATTTTTATCAAAAGAAATATCCTAAATCCTTGGGTTTTGAATTTGTAAAAGAAACTGTTTTGCCGCTAATTGAAAGTTATCCAATTGCAATTGAAGATAAAATGAACACTTTCACGGAACATATTGCTACCCAAATCGCATTGGCTTTGCCGAATAAAAAAAATAATCTTTTCATAACGGGCGGTGGTGCGTATAATGACTTTATGATTGAAAGAATTCAATTTCATTTGCCAGAAACTAAAATTGTAATTCCTGAAAGAAAAATAATTGAATTCAAAGAAGCACTGATTTTTGGATTGCTTGGCGTATTGAAATTAAGAACCGAAATCAATACTTTGTGCAGCGTAACTGGTGCAAAAATGGATCATAGTTCGGGGATAATATATTACAAATAATTAAAAATTAAATAATAGAGGACAATGAAATTAACTTCTATATTTGCACAACTAAAACGAAACAGATTAATGAAAGATTTACTTAAAAAATTC
>CANIFM010000252.1 GCA_947466955.1 Bacteroidota bacterium | reverse complement strand
ATTTGCCAACAACATCACATTTTGGTTTGTTTTATGAAAATGAAATTTCTGCAGTAGTTTCTGTATTTGAAGCAAAAAGCATATTTTTTAATGAAGTCAATCAATTTCAAATTCGTGGAATGGCAGTTTTGGAACAACATCAAAAGAAAGGTTTTGGTGAAGCACTTTTGAAATATTGCGAGAATCAAATCAGAAATAAAATGGGTGAAATAATTTGGTTTAACGCCCGAGAAACTGCAATTGGTTTTTATGAAAAGTCAGCATATCAAAAGAGTAGCGATGGTTTTGAAATTGCGAACATAGGAATTCACTACGTATTATATAAAAAGTTGTAACGCCAATCTTATGCCAAAAATTCTTTATGAGAATACGAAAATTCGTAAATTGTAGGAAATTAAAAGCGTTATGAAAAATACCTTCCTTTTATTAGCCTTCTTCCTTTTTATTAATTGTAAAAATGAAACACCAAAATTTGTTTTGGAACCCAAATCGGGTTCAAAAATTACAGAAATTCCAACCACCAAAGCTGTAATAGCAATAGATTCAATCCAAATGCAATCCTTTCATTCGAAATTTTTAACTGCTTTTTATAATTCCAATTCTAATAAATCCGTTTGGACAACTTCTGAAAAGCGTAAAATTATTCTTGAATTTTTAAATAAATCAGATGAAGAAGGCTTGAATTCGTTGGATTATTCTGTAAAAAAATTAAATCAATTTGAATCAAAATACAATTCGCTTTCTGATGATGAATGTGCTGAATATGACGTTTTATTGACTTATAATCTTCAGAAATACATTTCACATTTAACGAACGGAAGACTAAATCCTAAGAAATTATATAAAAACTGGGATTTGAAAGAAAACAAAATTGATCTTCAAGAAACAGTTTCTGGATTGCTAAAAACCGATTCATTATCATTTAAATTAGAACAATTGAAACCTAATTTCATTGTTTACAAACGATTAAAAAAAGCACTTAAAATAATCAATTCTTTTCCAAATGATGATTTTAAAAAAATTGAAATCAAAGGAAAATTGGTGCAAAATGACAGTAACCCCAAAATAGTTGAAGTAAAAAAAAGATTGGTTTATTGGAAAGATTTACAACCAAAAGATAGTTTGTCAGTTGTTTATGATTCTGAAACGGAAAATGCCGTTAAAAAATTCCAAAAAAGACACGGTTTAGCCGCCGATGGTGTAATTGGAAAAGGAACAATAATGGCATTAAATTTTTCTAAAAACCAGCGTAAAGAACAAATTGTCGCCAATTTGGAGCGTTGGAAATGGTTCCCGAAAAATATGGGAAATGAATTTGTAATAATAAATATCCCAGAATACCGACTTACATTAATTAAAAACAAGGATACGCTTCGGGTTCATAAAGTGATTGTTGGAAGAGCAAAACGTAAAACGCCCGTGCTTTCATCAAAATTAACGCAGGCGATTTTTAATCCTACTTGGACTGTTCCGCCAACTATTTTGCTGGAAGATGTGATTCCTGCCATTTCAAAAAACAGAAGTTATTTAGCCAAAACAAACATTCGATTAATTGATAAAAACGGAAATGTTGTTAGCGCAAGAAATTGGAGTTTGTCTAATGCGCGAAGTTTTCGATACGTTCAAATTCCTGGTAAATTCAATTCGTTAGGAATGGTGAAATTGATTTTTCCAAATCGATTTTCGGTGTATTTACACGATACCAATCACCGAGATTTTTTTGATAAAAATGAACGATCTTTGAGTTCGGGTTGTGTCAGGGTTGACAATCCTTTTGAGTTAACTGAATATTTATTGGACGATAAAGAAAATTGGAATCTTGAAAAAATTACGGAAACATTGCAAAATGAAAAAACGAAATATGTTTCCATCAAAAAAGAAGTGCTTTTTCATTTGCTATATTGGACTGCGTGGAGCGAAAAACACACCCTTATTTTTAGAGATGATATTTACAATCTCGACGCCGATTTGTATCAAAAATTAGGAAATAGATTTTGATTTCGTTGTAGGATAATAAATATACAAACACGACTTGTCTTTAATTTTATTTATAATTTCCGTAGTAAATTCTGCTGGAAGCGCGGGACAACCTTGACTTCTTCCCAAGCGATTATGGGCTTTTATGAAAAAATTAGACACATAATCAGCGGCGTGCATAACGATTCCTCGATTTCTGGCATTGTCATTTATGCCTTTTTCCAAGCCATCAAGCTTCAATGACATTCCGTGTTTTCCACTGTAAATTTCTCCCGTTGCATAAAATCCCAAACTGCTTTTGAATGATTCCGCAGCGTTAGAAAAACTATTTGCAAATTCTTCGCCAGTATTTCTTCCGTGTGCCACAAGCGAGTTAAATAAAATCGTATTTGTAGCCAAATCGATAACCCAAAGACGTTTCGTATTGGATGACAAACTGAAATCTATTAACGTTAAAATATCTTTTTTGATGAATCCCTTTTCCTTCATTTCATAAAACCCTTTCAATGCTTTTTTGAAACTTTCTAACTTGGGAATTGACAAATTATTTTTGTGTAAATTGCTATAAATCAGTACAACTTGGTCTTCAAATGCACGATTTGTAGCCTTGAATTTTAATGTTGAAATTGGAAGTGTAGTATTTCTTGAAGTTTTTATTTCATTGGATGAAAATGAAGATAAAAAGAATACTAATACGGGTAGAACTTTGTAAATCATTGGTATTCTATGCTTTGTGTTATTATTTTCCAACAATCAAAGATAAAACATAAAAAAGCCTATTGCAAAGAATTTTGTATTTTAACGGATAAGTTTAACACATCATCGAAGGCGTAAATTATAAAAAAACCATCAATTTCAAATTTTTTATTAAAAGACAATCTCAATGATAGTAATCAATTACAAAGTATTTTTAGAAGTAATAAATTCATATTTAGCAATAAAATACTGTGTCATAATTAACAGTTCGTTTGCATTATTTGTAATACAAATACTATACAATAATTGGTAGTTAGAAATTTGAAAATGTATTCAAGAACCTGTTATTCACAATAAAAACATAAAATAATTGTTATTAAATATGGTAAAAGATAATTTTGCGACTTGAATCAAATTTCGTTTATGAAAAAATCCATTCTATTCTGTTTAGTTTTTATTTGCACCTTAGGTTATTCTCAAAAAAAAGCACTTAAAACAGTTCCTATTCAAGGCGGAATAACAATTGACGGAAATTTAGATGAAACCAATTGGAAAACAGCTTCTGTTGCCAATGATTTTTATATGTTTGCGCCTGATAACGGAAAACACATCAGTCAAGATAAGGAAACTGACGTGAAAATTTTGTATGATAATGAAGCCAT
>CANIFM010000251.1 GCA_947466955.1 Bacteroidota bacterium | reverse complement strand
GGTTTTCGCACATAATCTTCATCGGCAAATGGCATAATTACAATCGGAAATTCCAATCCTTTCGATTTATGAATGGTCATAATCCGAACTGCATTTTTACCTTCTGGCGATGGAATACTGAATTTCTCTCCGTTTTTCTCCCAATAATTCAAAAAGTCGGCAATTCCAGCTTGGTTTCTCACATCACGTTCTAAAACTATGTCGATGAAGTATTGCACGTATGAGTTCCCTGAAAGGGTTTTAGACAGGAATTTACTCACTATGATTTCTACCGCTTCATACAAAGATTTTTTTCTAATGTCTTGAAAAGAAAGGGAAATATCAAATTCTGTAAGCCATTTTTCAAATTCTTCTTCTTGCGTTTTTTCTTTTCCTTGCGCAATAAAATCATGAACCGACAATTCATTTTGAACGTGATTTGCGATATAAAGCAAGAAATAAGATTTGGCTTCAATATCGGCGCTATTCTTTAAATATTTTAAAACATTGATAATCATTTGAACGTCCGAAGAGTTCTGAATCATCAAGGTTTCTGAAGATAAAAGCGGAATATTTTGTTCTGTCAAATAATTTGCAATGGCAATTCCCTGACTTCTTTTTCGAGTTAGAATCACGATTTCTTGATAGTCGAATCCTTGTTTTTTTACTTTTTCAATTGTGTTTAATGTTGCCAATAAATACAATTCATTTTTATCCAACGCTTCTTCGTCGTCTTCTGATTTTTCGGCTTTTGGAATAAAAGAAATATTTACATAACCGCCCAGCTTGCTGTTTTCTTTCTGATGACTGTGATTTTCATATAAATCTTGGTAATCTAAATTGGTAAATTCAGAAGACAAAAAGTAAAATAGTTTGTTGTTAAAATCAATTACTTCCGAATAACTTCTGTAATTTTTATCCAAATGAAATAATTCCTTTTCCGGATTATTAAACGGATTATGGGTTTTGCTTAAATCGATAAATTGCTCTGCTTTTCCGCCACGCCACCTGTAAATGGACTGTTTTGGATCGCCCACAATCATCAAAGTTCCTTTTTCGCCGTCAAATTCGCTGGATGTTGCGTTGTCAATTAGCGGAATTAAATTCTGCCATTGCATTTCGGAAGTATCTTGAAATTCATCAATGAAAAAATGTCGGTAACGCTCGCCTAAACGCTCATAAATAAAGGGCGCAGGTTGGTTTTGAATTTCTCGGTAAATAATAGCGTTGAATTCGGCGATGGAAAGTACATTTTGTTCTTTCTGAATTTTAGCCAATTCGTTACTAACTGTATTTAATAATGAAAGTGGCGTAATGTTTTTTAGAAAGGCATTGTAGAAATCGCGCTTTTCAAAATGCTTGTAAATCTTATCTAGAATTTGCAATAATTCTGGAATTATATTTTCGATAATAGCCCCATCTTTTGCCGTTTTATTGATAGAAATATCCTCAAATTCACGAAACATTTTGTTTTTTGGGTTGAATTTTCCATCCGCTATACTTTGAAGATGATTGGGAAAAGTACCTCTTGAAAAGGATTTCAAATCAATTCCATTTTTCTCGATTAACAACAAAGCACTTTCTGCAAATGCTGCATTTTCTTTTTCCAAAACTTTGCAAGCTTCGGCGACTTTGCTTTTTATCTCTACAAACTCTGTAATGGATTTGTCTTGAAAATGAGTTACTTCCTCTCGATTATTTTCATTTAGAAGCAAACGCCCCGTTTCTAATATTTCGCGGGAAATGTCCCAACTTTTATCATCGTCGGTTTTTTGCATCGTAAAATCGACGAGCAAATTCGTTAGAATATCATCTTCGCCAGCTTGCGCAATTATGGCATCAACGGCTTCTGTTAATAGGTTTTCTGTGTCCAATGTAACTTCAAAAGTCATTGGTAAATTTAAATCGTGTGCAAAAGCACGAATTACTTTGTGCGTGAATTTATCGATTGTAGAAATATCAAAAGCGGCATAATTATGAATAATGTGCTTTATGATTTGCTTGGATTTGGTTTGGATTTCCGAAACAGAAAGTTGAATGTCGCGAGACAAATCGAGCATTAAATCGGCGGCTTTTGGGTTGGGTTTGTCTTTTGCAAATTCGGATAAACTGCCTACAATTCGGCTTTTCATTTCGTGAACCGCTTTGTTGGTAAACGTTATGGCGAGGATGTTTCTGTAGGCATCATTTTTCTTAGCGACTAAAATAATTTTCAGGTATTCTTTGACCAAGGCGTATGTTTTTCCTGAACCTGCCGAAGCGTCGTATATTGAGAATGATGGTCTTTGAATGAAACTCATATAATTATATTGTCTTATTTTTAAATGTTCTTGAATACGAAAACGAAATTATAAAATATAAATGTTCTATTTCCCGAAAACCCTAGCCCTGATGGAAGGGAAAATCCTCGCCTTTTTTTGGCGAGATTTGGAATGACAGCAGGAAATAGCTCCTAAAAAACCATTATAGATTTATTTGATGGAAATATAACGAAATAGAATTTCCATTTTCAAAGTTAATTGATTAATTTTGAATAAAATATTTATAAATCATAAACTACTATATTATGGCATTTGAATTACCACAATTACCTTATGCGTATGACGCTTTGGAACCACATATTGATGCTCGCACGATGGAAATTCACCACTCGAAACATCATAATGCGTACACTACCAATTTGAATGCAGCGGTTGCTGGAACAGATATGGAAGGGAAAACGATTGAGAATATCTTGATAAATCTTGATATGAAAAACGCTGCAGTTCGTAATAACGGCGGGGGTTTTTTCAATCACAATCTGTATTGGACAGTGATGTCGCCAAATGGCGGTGGACTTCCAACGGGCGATTTATTAGCAGCTATTGAAAGTGCTTTTGGGACTTTTGAAGAGTTTAAAGCGAAGTTTAGCAAGGCTGGAATTACACAATTTGGTTCAGGTTGGGCTTGGCTTTGTGTTCATAAAGGCGGAAAATTAGACGTTTGTGGCACTCCAAATCAGGACAATACTTTGATGCCAGGCGTTGGTTGTGGCGGAACTCCAATTTTAGGAATGGATGTTTGGGAACACGCATATTATTTGCATTATCAAAACAGAAGACCAGATTATATTGAGTCGTTTTTTAGCTTGATTAACTGGGTTGAAGTTTCAAGAAGATACGCTTTAGAGAAATAGATTCCTTATCCCCAAGGGGAAAATTAGATTAAGAAGCAAGAAAATAGTGTTTGGATTATGAAATCTGATTGCTTTTTTCTTGCTTTTTTTATACAAAAAAAGGCGGAATTTTACTTCCGCCTTTTCCCCCCAAATCTACCAATAACTTTACCTACTAATGCTATGGTTTTGTAAATATATACCGACAAAGATGTT
>CANIFM010000250.1 GCA_947466955.1 Bacteroidota bacterium | reverse complement strand
GCTTCTTTGCTTATCCAAGGTTGAATGCGGGTTCCACCCCAAGACGACATAATTAAGCCCACAGGAACGTCTAGAATTTCTTGCAATTGTTTTCCATAGAAATAGGCAACAGCACTAAAATCTTTAACTGTTTCAGGCGATGCTGTATTCCATTTTTTATAATTACTTACTGAATCTAATGGCGTTGGCGAACCATTTTCAGATATTGAAAACAATCGTAAATTGGCATTTTTTGAAGTTGCAACGGACAAATTTCCGTCAAATGTAGGTTGTCCAGTATATCCTTTTAATGGCATTCTCATATTGGATTGACCAGAACAAATCCAAACTTCCCCAAATAAAATATTGTCTAAGTTAATATTTGATTCAGTACTTTTTAGTTGAATGGTTTGTGATTCCTTGCTTAAAGTGGTTTTTATCGTAATTTCCCAACGACCATTCCCTGGAGTTGTTACTTTCAATGTTTCTGAAATCCAACTTGCTTTAATGGTGATTTTTTCTTCAGGAGTTGCCCAACCCCAAATTTTTACTGATGTATTGCGTTGCAACACCATATTGGAAGCAATTATACTTGGTAGTTTTATTTTTGCAAAAGTTACATCATAACTAAAAAGCAAGGAAATGGTAAGGAACGCTACTATTGAATTTTTCATGAATTTATGTTTTAATAATTTTAATACTTACAGATTGGTTTTGGTTATTTCTAAATTGAATAAAATACAATCCTGTTTTTAAAAAAGACATGTCAACTTCATTCGATAATTTATGTTTTTCAAGCAATAGTTTTCCAGATATATCAAACAATCGCAAGCTATCAAATTGCTGTACTATTTCATCTGAAAGCTCTAATTTATCAATAATTGGATTGGGTATGGTAGCAAATACCTCATCATTTGAAATAGAATTTACATTTAAATTACTTACTTCTTCAATGCTAAAATCAGAGAAACGAACAGCTTCATCTCGTAAATTTCCAATATCGTTTAAACTTCTGTATATTCCCCATTTAGGACGAATAAACGAATTGTCAGGACGAATAGTTGCTATGTTAGAATTACTATAGGATAGCAAAACAGTACCGTCGCTATGTTTTTTTAGTGTTATAGAATAGGTGCCTGAACTTCCCACATGTATACTTTCTTCTGCATCAACCCAATTTCCTTCAAATGGTAATAGGTCAACAATACTAAGTTTATCTGTTCCAGAAGTTGAATTGGCAACGTAGATTAATTCTAATTTATTTGGGGTTCCTAATCTTGGTGTTAAAGTAAAAAGCGGACTGCTTTCATCGCCATCGACTGCTTTTATTTGATGTATATGGGTGAAATTTGTTGAAGGTTGAAATCCAATTGGTATTTTAAATCGCCATTTATAAATGATGTTTTCTCCTAAAGTTCCTTTTAAATTATCGGGTGATGCGGCATAGGTTTTAATTTCTACCCGTTGCCTATCTGTGGCTAATGTTGCTACATCATTATCCAAAGTAGAATGAGAATAGAATTCAAATACATATTTATTTAATTCTGTATCAAAAACTTCTGTGATATGTCTTCCAAAAGCTTGGTGCAAACCATCTGGAGATTGATCTGGCGCTTCCACAGCACTTGTGCCGTTTCCAGGAGCAAAAACACTTGTAACCAATTCATAAGTGTTTCCTGGTCCATTTGCGTTTAAAACTACCTGAGCTTCGGCATTTGTTAAAGAAACAAGCACTAGAAAAAAGAAAAGTATTTTCATTTTATTATAATCAATTCTAATCATTTCTAAACAAAAATTAATTTACACTTATTCGACGAATACAAAGTTCGGAAATACTAAAATCTGAAAAGCGTATCGATTCATCTCTTAAACTACTTACATCTGTTAAGCTTCTATAGATGCCCCATTTTGGTCGAATAAATGAATTATCAGGTCGAATTGTAGCGATATTTTCATTGCTATAGGATAGAATTGAGGTTCCGTCACTCACCTTATTTATAGCAATTGAATAGGTTCCAGTTGCTCCTATTTTAATTATTTCTGTTGCTTCAACCCAAATGCCTTCAAATAATGATAAATTCACAATTATTTTTTTATCAGTTCCAGAATTATTATCCTTAGTAAATATTAATTCTAATTTATTTGGAGTTCCCTTTCTCGGAGTTAAAGTAAATAGCGGATTACTATCATCGCCATCAACTGCTTTTATTTGGTGAATATGAGTGAAATTTGACGAAGGTTGAAAACCAACAGGGACTTTAAATCGCCATTTATAAGTAACTGTTTCTCCAATTGTTCCTTTTAAATTATCAGGAGAACCTGCATAGGTTTTTACCTCAACTCTTTGTCTGTCTGTATATAATGTAACGGGGTCATTGTCTGTCGATACATGTGAATAAAATTCAAATACATACTTGTTCAAATCAGCATCAAAAATTTCGTTTATATGTCTTCCAAAACTTGGATGGATTACATCTGGTGCCTCAACTGAATTTACACCATTGCCGGGAGCAAATACACTGGTAATTAATTCATAGGTATTTCCTGATCCGTCAGCATTTAGTGTGACTTGAGAGTAGGAATAATTTAAGCTTATTAGTAATGCTATTACTAAAAATTTAGATTTTACTTTGAATAAAAATACAATTGAATTCATTTTGAAAGTTATTAAATTAATTATTTTACATCCTCTTTTATCGAAAATTCATTAAATCGAACCGCTTCATCTCTTAAATCTTCTGCTTTTTTTAGACTTCTGTAAATACCCCATTTTGGGCGAATAAAATCATTATCGGGTCTAATTGTCATAATGTTATCACTTTTAAAAGACAGCAATTCTTCACCATTTTTTACTTTTTTGACTGAAATAGAATAGGTTCCATTAGCGCCAATTTTTATTTTCTCCGTAATTTCTACCCAAACGCCTTCAAAATCAGAAAGATTGGCACTTGCAACAGTTGTTACATTATTGTGAATTACTATGAGTTGATTGATTTTACCTTTTCGAGCCGTTAAGGTAAAAAGTGGTAAATCTTGTGATCCACCAACTGCTTTTATTTGATGTAAATGTGTGAAATTTGTTGAAGGTTGAAACCCTTTAGGAAGCTTGAATTTCCAATTGTAAGTAACGGTTTCTCCTAAAGTTCCTTTCAGATTATCTGGTGATGGTTCGTAGGTTTTAATTTCAACGCGTTGCCGATCTAGTTTTTCGCAGCGGTCATTATCAGGAGATACATGCGAGTAAAATTCAAATACATTTTCTTTCAAATCATCATCCCAAACTTCGGCAATATGTCTTCCAAAAGCACCGTGAATACATTCTGGGTTCTCTACCGCTTCATTTCCAGGCGATAAAACGCTATTTATTAATTCGTAGGT
>CANIFM010000249.1 GCA_947466955.1 Bacteroidota bacterium | reverse complement strand
TCGATGCAGGCAAAAGGTAAAAAAGGTGAACTTTTGAAACGTGCAATTCAAGAATTATTAGAAAACACCCCAGAAAAACAGACTTTTTCATTGATTACCAATTCGGAAACGTTTTGGAATACTGATATAAAATCGATTCAAAAAGAAGTACAAAACCTAACTTACAGTGCTTTGCCATTTCAACTTGAAAGTGCAATGGCAAAAATAAAGTCTCGCAAAACACCTTTCAACAAAGACGCTATCATTATTACAGATGCTGTTGGATTGGAACAAAAACAATTGAAAAGCATTGATTCCAATTTCAATACGTATTTTATAAATCCAGAAGCGGAACAGAAAAATAATATTTCAATTGACAGTGTTTTTATCCAACAAAACTTGAATGATTTTTATGAAATTGGCGTAAAATTGACTTCGTACGGTGAACAAAAAAATGCTATTCCTATTGCTTTGTACAATGAAAATAAGCTGATTGCTAAAACCCTAGTGAAATTTGAAACCCAAGAAAACACAATCAATTTTACGATTCCAAAAAAGGATTTTAACGGTTATGTTTCTATAAATGACGCCAGTTTATCGTATGATAATACGTTCTATTTCAGCATTTCAAAACCAGAGAAAACCAATGTAATTAGTATTGGAAAAGCAGAAAAAAGTAGTTTCTTATCACGGATTTATACCGTTTCGGAATTCAATTATTCCAATTCAACGATTGAAACTTTGGATTACAATGCCATTGAAAAGCAAGATGTAATTGTGTTGAACGAAGTAGAGAAAATTCCACAAGCTTTGGAAACCAACCTAAAATCATTTGTTGAAAAAGGCGGTAATTTGGTTGTAATTCCTTCCAATGAAAATACAACTTCCGATTTGAATCGATTTTTGGGATCTTTCGGACAAATCCAATTTGGCGCTTTGCAAAATACCAATAAGTTAATTACGAAAATTGCCTTTCAACATCCATTGTTTAATTCGGTATTTGAGAAAAAAATAAACAATTTTCAGTATCCAAATACGAAACAGTCTTTTGGAATAACAAGTGCAAATCCACCCATTTTGAGTTTTGAAGATCAGAGTGTATTTTTAACCGCTTTGCAAAACCAAATTTCAGCTGTTTATGTATTTTCGGCACCTATAAATAAAGTAAATTCTAATTTTCAGAATTCGCCGTTGATTGTTCCGATATTCTATAATATGGCACAAAATGCACAGAAAACAGGCGTAAATGCGATAACAATTGGTGAAAACCAACCATTTTTAGTCGCAACCAATTTATCAAAAGACGAAATTATAAATGTGAAAAATGCATCCGAGAAATTCATTCCAATTCAACAAATCTTGAATAACAAAGTCAAACTTTTATTCAACGATTATCCAACTGTTGCAGGGAATTTTGGAGTTTACAAACAAGATGATTTTGTTCGAAATATCAGTTTTAACTACAATCGTTCCGAAGGAAATCTGGCTTTAGCCAATAGCAATTTATTATCCGATTTTAAAGTCGTAAACTCGGTTGACATTGTATTTAACAGTTTACTTTCAGACCGAAGTAATAATGAAATTTGGAAATTGTTTGTTCTATTAACCCTATTATTTTTAGCTTTAGAAGTAATAATTCAAAAATTTGTAAAATGAAACTAATCATCCGAGAAGCGAGAATTATTGACCCAAAAAGTCCTTTTCACAACCAAATTGTGGATGTGAAAATTAATGAAGGAACTATTGAAAAAATTGGAACTAATCTACCCAAAGAAACTGGTTTTGAAGAAATACAACTTGAAAACCTTCATCTTTCTGAAGGCTGGTTTGACAGTAGTGTTTCGTTTGGAGAGCCAGGTTTTGAAGATCGAGAAACCATTGCCAACGGACTAAATGTTGCTGCAAAAAGTGGTTTTACTGCAATTGCTTTGCAACCCAATTCCTACCCAATAATTGACAACCAATCGCAAATCAATTTTGTAAAAAACAAAGCTGCTGGTTTTGCAACACAATTATTTCCAATTGGTGCTTTCACAAAAGAAAGTGAAGGAAAAGATATGGCAGAATTATTCGATATGAAAAATGCAGGAGCAGTTGCTTTTGGAGATTATAATAAAAATACTGAAAATGCCAATTTACTGAAAATAGGATTGCAATATGTTCAAGATTTTGACGGATTGCTACTTGCTTTTTGTCAAGATGCCACAATAAAGGGAAATGGAGTTGCAAATGAAGGCGTTGTTTCTACAAGACTGGGATTGAAAGGAATTCCAAATTTAGCCGAAGAACTTCAACTGTCAAGAAACCTATTTTTATTAGAATATACGGGCGGAAAAATGCACATTCCAACAATTTCAACAGCAAAATCGGTTGAATTAATTAAAAATGCAAAAGCCAAAGGATTGAACGTTACTTGTAGTGTTGCCGTACATAATTTGGTTTTAACCGATGAAAAATTAGATGGTTTTGACACCCGATATAAAGTTTCACCGCCTTTGAGAACCGAAGAAGATCGAAAAGCTTTATTGGCAGGAATTTTAGACAATACCATCGATATGATTACTTCAGATCATAATCCGATTGATATTGAACATAAAAAAATGGAATTTGACGGAGCTAAAAATGGGACAATCGGTTTGGAAACTGCTTTTGGAGCGTTAACAACCGTGCTGCCTTTGGAAAAAGTAATCGAAAAATTAACAGTTGGAAAAAGTACATTTAGCATTGAAAACGCTGCAATAAAAGAAGGTTCAATAGCCAATATTACGCTTTTTAATCCAAAGGAAACTTGGACTTTCAACAAAGAAAACATCTTATCAAAATCGAAAAATTCCGCTTTTATTGGAATTGAAATGAAAGGGAAAGTTTACGGAATTTACAATCAAGGAAAATTAGTTTTAGCTTAAAAATAGTATGGAAAACTCAGTAGAAGAAGGGAAAACAGCGGCAATAACAAGTTACGTATTAATAGTTGGAGTTTTAATTGCAATGTCAATGAACAGCGAAAGTAAAAATTCATTTGCGTCGTTTCACATTCGTCAAGCATTAGGAATTTCATTGACTTTTATTTCTTTGGGATTGATAATTAGCAATTTTGATAGCCTTATGATTTCTGCGCCAATGTGGATTTCTGTTTCTGTTTTATGGAGCTATGGAATTTTCAGCGCCATAAACGGAACAACAAAACCAATACCTTTATTGGGTAATTATTTTCAAAAATGGTTTAAAAGCTTCTCATAAATATGGAATTATCATTAGTTTATCAAATTCAAGAACCAAAAATAAAAGCAGATAAAAACCCATTATTGTTGCTATTACACGGTTACGGAAGCAATGAAGCCGATTTATTTTCGTTTGCCGCAGAACTTCCTGACGAATATTATGTGGTTTCGGCACGCGCACCTTATGATTTGCAATATG
>CANIFM010000248.1 GCA_947466955.1 Bacteroidota bacterium | reverse complement strand
GAAAAAGAAAATACAGCAAATAATTGTTAATAAAATTGTTTTCACTATTTGATAAGATTAAGATATATTTGTAGAATGAAATAAACACATTTCTGAAAAATTCAGTTTTGTGATTGATTAAAAAAACAGCCAAAGATGAAGTTTATAGTATCGAGTTCGTACTTATTAAAACAATTACAAGTGTTGGGAAGTGTTATTAACAGTAGCAACACCCTTCCTATTTTAGATAATTTCCTATTTGAATTGGACAACAAAACGTTAACCGTTTCTGCTTCAGATTTGGAAACTACGATGTCTGCAACTTTAGAAATTGATTCTGAAAGTAAAGGAAGTGTAGCCGTTCCTGCGAAATTATTGTTGGAAATCTTAAAAACTTTTCCTGAACAACCACTAACTTTCACTGTTGAAGAAAATAGTACCATAGAAATTAGTTCTAATTCTGGAAAATATGCTTTGGCGTATGCACCAGGAAATGAGTTTCCAAAATCAGTAAATTTAGATGATCCATCTACGACTTTGGTTCCTGCGGATGTTTTGGCAACTGCAATAAGCAAAACGATATTTGCAGCTGGAAATGATGATTTACGTCCAGTAATGTCTGGGGTTTTCTTCCAATTTTCACCAGAAGGATTGACATTTGTGGCAACAGACGCACACAAATTAGTAAAATATGCCAGAACAGATGTGAAATCGTCGGAAGTAGCTGATTTTATTATGCCTAAGAAACCTTTGAATATCTTAAAAAGTATTCTTGGAACTTCAGATGCAGAAATTAAAATTGAATATAACGATAGTAATGCAACATTCTCTTTTGACAATTATATCTTGATGTGTCGTTTGATTGATGGAAAATATCCAAACTATGAAGCGGTAATTCCAAAAGAAAATCCAAATAAATTAATGATTGACAGAACTCAATTTTTGAACTCTGTTCGTCGTGTTGCCATTTTCTCAAATAAAACTACACACCAAATTCGTTTGAAAATTGCGGGTGCAGAATTGAATATTTCGGCAGAAGATATTGATTATTCAAATAAAGCGGAAGAAAGATTGACGTGTGATTACCAAGGTGATGATATGCAAATTGGCTTCAATTCAAGGTTTTTAACAGAAATGTTGACCAACTTACAATCGGATATGATTATGTTGGAAATGTCATTACCAAATCGTGCTGGAATTCTAACACCAGTTGATGGTCTTGAAGAAGGTGAAACCGTTACAATGCTTGTTATGCCTGTAATGTTAAACAATTAAACCAACCAAACCACTATTTTATAGCTTACAAAAAATCGCAATTTCTTTATTGAAATTGCGATTTTTCTTTTTTTAAAACAATTATTGTCAGAAAACAATATTATCCATTATGACTTTTTCTTTAAGACTTTCGACTTTAAGGCTTTAAGACTTAAATGACACCCATTTTTTTCATTAAGAAAGTGGCACTTTTATTTTTACAAATTCCGTTGTATAACTTATAATCAAAATGCAAATCATCATTACTGATTTCAACTTCAAAACAGCGGTTTGTCAGTTGATTTGGAAATTCATCGGTAGTAAGGCAAACTTCAATATCGTGGGTTGCAATAACCCCAATTGCGTTTTTATTAATGATGTTTTTGATAAATTCAATAGTTCCATTTCGTTTGTCGTCAGAATTTGTACCTCTCAGAATTTCATCTAAAAGCACAAACGAACGTTCTTCATTCAAAGCATCAATAATAAGTTTTAAACGCTTAATTTCTGCATAAAAATAGGATTCGCTGTCGGATAATGAATCAGATAAACGCATAGAAACCAAAACTGAAAGCGGATGAACGTTGGCTTGGATTGCACAAACGGGTGCGCCAATTCCTGCCAAAACCATATTGACACCCAAGCTTCTCAAAAAAGTACTTTTCCCAGACATATTGGAACCTGTAAGAATTGAAAAAGAATGTGGATTAAAAGAGATGTCATTCCCAACTCGTGAATTTTCATTCAATAAAGGATGGCTTACATTAGAAAACGAAATTTCATAATTTGAGTTCAATGTTGGAAATGCAAACTGTGGATTATTAAATGAAAAATTAGCCAAACTATTAAGCATTTCAAATTCTCCAATTACTTCAAGCCAATTTTCAAGAGCCAATGCATTTGAATTTTTCCATTGAATTATGGCTCGTAAATTATGAAAATGAAACAGAAAAAGTCCGTTGAAAAGTACTGCTGAAAAAATATTTCCAATACTGTCCATTCTGGAAAATAATTCCGAAAGCTGTTTTATTTTGGCACTTGCAGTTCCATCCGAAGTGATCAATTTTTGTTGCAATCCTTTTAATTTTTCGGAATCAAAATCCTTTATTTCAATGATTTCTAGCAACAAGCCATATTGTTTGATAACTTTATCAATGTTGGTAGATTGCGCATTTTCTGCCTGAATTCGATTTAGAAAAACACCTGAAAAGCCTAAATTGATTGTGAAAATAAAAGTGAAAACTGATAGGAAAATAGAATTTGAAGTTATGAAATACAATCCCAAAGTACACCATAATAAAATTGGCAAAACAAAAGATAAAACAACACTAATTCTTGATAATGAAGCACTATTGAAGGAACACCAACGCAATAAAGTCGTGTAAAACGATCCGTTGTCTTCAGCAAATTTGGCGAAAGCCGCAAATTTTTGACGCCAATCTAAATCTTTAGATAATTCTTTAATCGCTACTTGATTTTGAAGAATTTCATCGTTGGGCAAAATGCCTAATAAGCGTTGGGAAAGTATTTTTTTGCCGATAAAAGTATAGGTTCTATTTAGATTTTGGAACAAAGAGTTTTCGCCAAAAATATCTAAATCATAAGAATACGGATGCGAAAAATCTGTGAATTCAATTCCGTTTTCAAAAGGGATTTTTTCTTTTTTTAGAAACAAAATCTCATTTTCATTTATAGAAATAAGTGCTTCTAAATGATTAATTCTATTGCTTAATTTGGAATGAAATCTAATTAAAATAATAAAGATTATTACAAGAATAATAGCTGTAATTTCAAATAAAGACTGCTGCGTTTTGATATAATAAAACAGGGAAACCAAGGCAAACAGAATACATAGAAGCCTTAAAAAACTAATGAGATTGTATTTCTTTTTTAAATTTCCAAATTCTGCTGAGAATTGTATTTTTCGACTTGTATAACTTTCCATAATTCAATAATTAAAACAAATATAAGTTTTAATTACGATTATATTTTACGGTAATTAGTAAAAAGCAAAAAACCGCAAATTAAATAAATTGCGGTTTCTGAAAGTAAAGTCAAATTATTTTGGATGTATGACCTAATTTTTCATATTTTTATAGTCCTACAAATAAAATAAATAACTTCAAAAATGAAAACCTACTCAATCGAGCAAATAAATAAAGTACTTAACGGTG
>CANIFM010000247.1 GCA_947466955.1 Bacteroidota bacterium | reverse complement strand
CTTCCTTTGGCAACTTCCACTAAACAACAACGGCATTTTCCACCGCTACCTTCTAATTTAGAATAATAGCACATTGCTGGGGGAACGCTTTCGCCACCAATCATTCGTGCTGCTTGCAGGATTGTTGTCCCTGGTGCTACTTCAATCGCTTGACCATCTATAGTTACTTTCATTTTATTTAAGTCTTAACGTCTTAATGTCAAATGTCTTAATGTCTCGCGACCTTAAACCTTTTGACTGTTTTCTAAATATTTTATAAATCCACTTATTAACTTTGAAATATCTGACACATTTAAATACAATTCATCAAATTCTATTTTTGATATATAATTTAAATCTAATGCCAAATACAATTGCGATCTTACTTCGCCTGCTGATGCTTTTGATACATATAAAAAATATATAAATTCTTTGTCTGTATTCCTTTCAAATCCTTCTGCAATATTTGAAGAAATTGAAATTGATGCTCTTCTAATTTGTCGAACTAAATCAAAATCTCTTTTGAAACCTACATTCTCTGTTATTTCATAAATCCTTTTATTAAATAATCTTGACTTTTGCCAAGATGTAATTTCTTCAAATGATTTAAATATTCCCATTTTTTTACGTTAAGACTTTCGACTTTATGACATTAAGACTTTAGAAAAAGGCTCTGCAACAAAGTGATCTCTATTTTTAATTTTTTCTGGGAAACGAATGTGATACTCAAATTCATCTCTAAAGTGACGAATCGCTGCTGCCACTGGCCAAGCCGCTGCATCACCTAATGGACAAATCGTATTTCCTTCAATTTTACTTTGGATACTCAAAAGCAAATCGATATCTTCTTCACGTCCGTGACCGTTTTCTATTCGGTGTAACACTTTTTCCATCCAACCCGTTCCTTCTCGACAAGGCGAACATTGTCCGCAACTTTCGTGGTGGTAAAATCTTGAGAAATTCCAAGTGTTTCTTACAATACAAGACGTGTCATTATAAACAATAAATCCTCCTGAACCCAACATTGAACCTGATACAAATCCCCCGTCACTCAACGATTCATAAGACATTAAACGATCTTCACCGTTGGCAGTTTTATAAATTAAATGCGCTGGTAAAATTGGCACAGAACTTCCTCCGGGAACAAACGCTTTCAATGGTCGATCAGAACTCATTCCTCCTAAATATTCATCAGAATTCATAAATTCGTAAACACTTAAACCCAATTCGATTTCATAAACACCTGGATTTTTGATGTGTCCCGAAGCCGAAATTAATTTGGTTCCTGTAGAACGACCAATTCCTATTTTAGCATAATCGGCACCAGAATTATTGACAATCCAAGGCACTGCTGCAATAGTTTCTACGTTATTTACCACAGTAGGATTTGACCAAAGTCCTGAAACTGCAGGAAATGGCGGTTTGATTCGAGGATTTCCTCTTTTTCCTTCCAATGATTCTATTAATGCGGTTTCTTCACCACAAATGTAAGCTCCAGCTCCAATTTGAACATATAATTCCAAATCGTAACCTGTTCCCAATATATTTTTTCCTAACCAACCAGCAGCTTTTGCTTCAGCGATGGCTCTTTCTAATATTTTATAAACCCACATATATTCACCACGAATATAGATGTAAGATAAATTCGCTCCCAACGCAAAACTCGAAGTAATCATTCCTTCAATCAATAAATGAGGAATGAATTCCATCAAATAACGGTCTTTGAAAGTCCCTGGTTCTGATTCATCGGCGTTGCAAACTAAATGTCTTGGTTTTCCTGATTTTTTATCAATGAAACTCCATTTCATCCCTGCTGGAAATCCTGCTCCACCACGACCACGAAGTCCCGAAGTTTTCACTTCTTCTACAACTTCATCGGGTGTCATTGTTTTCATTGCTTTTTCCACAGAAGCGTAGCCACCATTTTGACGGTATACTTCGTAAGTTCTAATACCCGGAACATTTATTTTATCTAATAATATTTTTTGTGACATATTATTTATCGTGTAACGTAATTTTATCTTCTTTACAATCAACAATCAATTGATCGATTTTTTCTTTGGTAAGATGTTCTTTATAGAAATCTCCCAATTGCATCATTGGTGCATAACCACAAGCGCCTAAACATTCAACGCCTCTTACTTCAAAAAGTCCGTCAGCAGTTGGTTCGCCTACTTTTACTCCTAATTTCTCACAAGTATAATCCATTAAATCTTCTACACCATTCAAACAACAAGGCGAAGTCTGACAAAATTCAAACATATATTTACCAATTGGTCTTTGGTTGTACATCGTATAAAACGAAACCACTTCATAAACTTCAATGGGTTTGATGCGTAAAATTTCAGCCACTTTGTCCATTAATTCCAAGCTCAACCAATTGTCGTGAGCGTCTTGAACTTCGTGCAAAACTGGTAATAAAGCCGATTTAATTTTATCTTCAGGATAATGACTTATCAACTCCTTGATGCGAACCATCAATGCTTCTGTGATATTTATATCCTGCTTGTAATGTGTATGTTCCATTCTTTTTTTAGATTTTAGATTTTAGATTTTAGATTCTTGAAACTTTTTTTACTTATAATTTGTTTGTTCTTCTAAAGTCGTAAATCTTCATTCAGTAATCTATTTTATATATTATTTCTGTATTTTATTCTAAATTCAGAAATCTTAAATCTGCAATTTTATGCGTCTAATTCTCCTGCAATAACATTCAAACTCGACAAAATAACAATCGCATCAGATAATAATGCGCCTTTAATCATCTCAGGATAAGCTTGGTAATAAATAAAACAAGGTCTTCTGAAATGCAATCTGTATGGCGTTCTGCTTCCATCGGTTACTAGGTAAAAACCTAATTCTCCATTTCCACCTTCAACTGCGTGATACACTTCTGAAATTGGAACAGGAACTTCGCCCATTACAATTTTGAAATGATAAATCAAGGATTCCATATCGTGGTAAACGTCTTCTTTTGGAGGCAAATAATAAGCAGGTACATCGGCGTGAAAGTCATTTCCAGCAGGCATTTTTGCCAATGCTTGACGAATGATGCTCAAACTTTCCCAAACTTCGGCATTACGAACGCAAAAACGGTCGTACGTATCGCCGGATTTTCCTACAGGAACAATGAAATCAAAATCTTCATAAGAAGAATACGGTTGCGCCACACGAACATCATAATCGACTCCGGCAGCACGTAAATTTGGACCTGTAAATCCGTAAGCCATTGCTTTTTCAGCGGTAATCGGTCCTACATTTACAGTTCTATCAATAAAAATTCTGTTTCTTTCAAATAGGTTTTCAAATTCTTTCCAAGCAATTGGAAATTCTTCTAAAAACACATCCAATTTGCGGAAAGCTTCTGGCGACCAATCTCTTTCGAAACCACCAATTCTTCCCATATTTGTTGTCAAACGTGCCCCGCAAATTTCTTCGTAG
>CANIFM010000246.1 GCA_947466955.1 Bacteroidota bacterium | reverse complement strand
CTCGAACGATCAAAACGCGGTTTTTAGCAACAACCCTTGATTTTAATGCAAATTCGAGTAAAGAAATGCTTTTGCAAATAAAAAATAAGCGCCATTCAAGTTCTATTTATTTTGATATAACTACTGGAATTGATAGTTTACAATGGGAAACTAATTTTTATTGGAAGATTGGAATTATTGTTGGCAGTTTTTTTATTATATTTTTAATTAGCCTGTTTACTGGTTTTATAGTAAACAAAAAAATATTTTTTTCTTATGCTATTTATCTATTTATAGTGATTCAAATTCTACTTCAAGAAGAATTATTTATTGCTATATTTCCTAATTCAATCTTCAAAATAGTATATCGATTTAATTCTTTGCCGCTGTCTTTGATAGGGGTTTCACTTCATTTTTTAACAACCTTTTTACTGGTAAAACTGATGAAAGTGAACTTACTATTTAAAGAAGCAATATTAAATTATTATTTAGGATTCACTATTGGATTTGGGGTTTTGTTCAGCCTTATATATTTTCTATTCATGGAAAATATGGGTTTTAATAGTATTGTTTACACTTTATTTTGGAATAGCACCTATTATTTAATTCTTCTAACAATTTTCCTAAATGGAATATTTATATTCATCTGTTTCAAAAAGTTTAACTATAGTTGGCTTGGAGGAATACTATCGCTGTTTTTCCTTTGTTTTAATCCCGCAAGTTACTATCTCAATTACTTGGGTTTTATCAATCTATATACTATTTCTAATCCAATTCTATTTTATACAATTACTTTCAGCGAAACTTTGTTTTTAGGCGGATTTATAGCCTTTTTTTATAGAAATACTGTCAAAAATAATTATGAGTTGATTATCGAAAAGAAACATATTTATGATAAATTATTACGAAATAAATTAGCGCATCAAAAACAATTAAACGCTGCAATTGTTGAAACACAAGAACAGGTTTTTGAAAATATATCTCAAGAGCTACACGATAATGTTGGTCAGCAACTAACTGTAGTTAATTTTCAAATTGAGAATTTAAAATTAGATTTCCCAAATTTTGACAATCAGCTTTCGCCAATTTCGTTTTCATTACAAAAATTATCAGAGAATTTACGACAATTAAGTCACACCTTAAATCATAATTATTTGTCGGAAAAAGGATTAATCAAAGCGATTTCTGTTGAAGTTAAAAGAATTAATGAAAACAAATCAATTGCATTTAATTTATCAATAGATGACAAAAGGAAACGAAAATTCAACATAAATGAACAAATAATAATTTTTAGGATTTTTCAAGAAGCAATTAATAATATTTTAAAGCACGCCAAAGCGTCTAAAGTTGGGATAAATATTATAACATCGCCTTTTTTTAGACTTGAAATAGAAGATAACGGGATTGGTTTTGACCAAAATATAACAAATTCGATTAGACCTTCCATTGGATTAAAAAATTGTTTTGAACGAGCTAAAATAATTGATTTTGATTTTAAAATCGAATCAACTTCAAATATTGGAACTAAAATTACGCTAAACGAAATTGAAAAGTTTAATGATTTTTAGAAAAACAGACATCAAAAAAATCAAAGACAATTAAAATAACATACATTTATAAAAAATTATGAGCCAAATAAACATTTGTATTATTGATGACCACAAAATTGTAAGAGAAGGTCTTGTGGAACTAATTCAAAAATTGGGTGACATTAAAGTCATTTATCAGTTTGAAAGTGGCGAAGCTTTTTTGGAAGCAATTCCACTTGAACAAAAACCCGATTTGTATATATTGGATTATTCTATGCAAAACATAAACGGCATAGAAGTTTTGAAAATATTAGAAACAAAAGACGAGGAATTTAAAGTATTGCTTCTGACGCAACATTTTGATGAAGACATTATCAATTTAGCTTATAATTTTGGTGCGCGCGGTTTTTTGAATAAAAATTGTACCGCACAAGATTTAAAATTCGCCATCGAAAAAATAGTAACTGTTGGCTACAACAATATTTCCGAGATTCTAAAAAGAGTCAAAAACCACGAGGCATTTCCCACAAATAATAAAAGTAACAGTATCGATTTGACTTCCCGAGAACTCGAATTTTTGACATTAGTATGTGCCGAAGAAGAATATACTTATGAACAAATGTCGGATCAAATGGGTTTATCTGTAAAATCTTTGGAAAGTTATCGTGCCAATTTATTTGAAAGATTTAAGATTAAATCAAAGGTAGGTTTGGTACTTTTTTCATTCAATAATAAACTAACAGAACCATTTTTGTAACATTTTCCTGATAAAAAAGAGTGCCTAATTCAAACTCGCCTTAAACATTCTTAGTTCGTTCCAACTAAATTTTTCGCCATATTTTTCTTTTAATGGCGAAACAGATTCTTCACTGTAACCTTTGAAAGCTTCAGATAATTCAAGGATTTTGTCCTCTGGCAAAATGTCACTAATGCTAATTGTTTTTGCAACAATCAATTTCGTCAAATGCCCCAAAATGGTTTCCTCGGTAAATTTCCTAATTTCCGCAATTTCTGTTATAGAATTTTTTTGTTGCCACAATTCGTAGGTTTCCTGAACTGTTGATTTCTTCGGTTCTTTAGATTTTGATGCTTTTTTATTGGCATAGCGATCCACATCAAAATCATCCTCTACAAGTGAAATGTTGAGTTCCTTAAATTTCGCTTGAATTGATGCAATTTTGTTGATTCTATAGTATTTAATTTCTTCGGAAGTCAAGTTTTCTTTGGAAATTGTTGCGCCAGAAACTACCGCATTTACTAACAATTTGGCTTTCATTAAGTGCAAAACTGCTTTGATTTGTAATTCCTCCAAAACTAATAATTCTTCGTAATAAGCTTTTACTTTTTTAACTCTTTTTACTTCTTCTATTTTCCATAAAATATCATAAACCGCATTGTCCATTGGAATAAAGAAATAATTGAAAGCAGCGTGAATTCTGTCAGAAATGTGATTGATGTCAAAGGTTTCACTGGCAAATAATTTATCCAATTGTAATAAAAATTTGCGGGATGGTTCCAATAATTCTCCGATGGATTCCGCTTGTTTTTTGGCCCAAATAGCATGTTTCGACTTTTCAGAAATATCCGATTTTTCGTTATAACTAAACTGATGGTTCCGCCATTCCTGTGCCAGATCATACCAATCGAATGTGCCTTTTAGATAATTTCGGATGAAATTTCTGGTTTCTTGCTCCAACGAAACCGCCAATACCTCTTCGGTTGCTTTGTTTAAAGAATAATCCATCACATCTTGATCGTTGGAAATGCCATTCATTCGCAACGGTGAAAGCAAAATCAAGCCTTTTAAAGAGCGCAATCGTGATAATGCCACATACGCCTGTCCGGGAAGAAAAACCTGTGAAACATCGAGCGCAGCTTTGTCAAAAGTTAATCCTTGGCTTTTATGAACGGTAATTGCCCAAGCCAGTTTTAT
>CANIFM010000245.1 GCA_947466955.1 Bacteroidota bacterium | reverse complement strand
GCGATTGAAGTAGCACCAGGGACAACAATCCTGCAAGCAGCACGAATGATTGGTGGCGAAAGCGTTCCCCCAGCAATGTGCTATTATTCTAAATTAGAAGGTAGCGGTGGAAAATGCCGTTGTTGTTTAGTGGAAGTTGCCAAAGGAAGCGAAGCCGATCCAAGACCAATGCCAAAATTAATGGCTTCTTGTGTAACAGGATGTCAAGATGGAATGGAAATTAATAGCAATTCATCAGAAAGAGTAACGGAAGCGAGAAAATCGGTGACGGAATTCTTATTGATAAATCACCCTTTGGATTGTCCAGTTTGCGATCAGGCGGGAGAATGTGATTTGCAAAATTTAAGTTTCAAACACGGAAAATCAGAAACAAGATTCATCGAAGAAAAAAGAACTTTTGAGCCAGAAGATATTGGTCCAAATATTCAATTGCATATGAATCGTTGCATACTTTGCTATCGTTGCGTGATGGTTGCTGATCAATTGACAGACAATCGCGTGCACGGAGTTATGGACAGAGGCGATCATTCCAACATTTCAACGTGTCTTTCAAAAGCAATTGACAATGAATTTTCAGGAAATATGATCGATGTTTGTCCCGTTGGTGCATTAACTGATAAGACATTCCGATTCAAATCGAGAGTTTGGTTCAACAAACCTTATAATGCTCACAGAGATTGCGATAAATGCTGTGGAAAAACTACAGTTTGGATGTTTGGTGACGAAATTCAAAGAGTTACAGGTAGAAAAGATGAGTTCCACGAAGTAGATGAATTTATTTGTAATGGATGTCGTTTTGACCACAAAGAAGTTTCGGATTGGGTTATTGAAGGCCCTCGTAAATTCGAGAAAGATTCCGTAATCAATCAAAATAAATACTACAGAAAATTAGAAGCGGTTCATATTGCTACAGAAACTGGAATCTTAAAAGGAAGAGACCAAGACCGTAAAAAAATAAGTATGCCTGCAATTCCATTGAGTAAAGAAGAGGAACAAGAATTTCAAAAAGGCAACCTTTAGATGATGGATACGACAATAATAATCGAAAAAAGTGTCATTATTTTAGTTGTTTTTGCAATTACAATGTTGATGGCGATGTATTCTACTTGGGCGGAACGTAAAGTTGCTGCTTGGTTACAAGACAGAATTGGTCCTAATAGAGCGGGTCCGCTTGGGTTATTTCAACCGCTTGCCGATGGATTAAAATTATTCGCAAAAGAAGAATTTGAACCAGATACCCCGAATAAATTTTTATTTATGGTAGGCCCTGCAATTGCTATGAGCACTGCTTTAATGACAAGTGCGGTAATTCCTTGGGGCGACAGATTTCATCTTTTTGGACGTGATATTTTATTACAAGCGACCGATATTGACGTGGCTTTGTTATACATTTTTGGAGTTGTTTCTGTGGGTGTTTATGGAATTATGATTGGTGGTTGGGCTTCAAATAATAAATTTTCATTGATTGGTGCGGTTCGTGCTGCATCGCAAATGGTTTCTTATGAAGTAGCAATGGGACTTTCGATGATTGCTCTTTTGATGATGACGGGAACGTTGAGTTTGAGAGAAATTTCGGCGCAACAAGCAGGAATGAATTGGAATGTTTTTTATCAACCGGTATCGTTTTTAATATTTTTGATTTGTGCTTTTGCAGAAACCAACAGAACGCCTTTTGATTTAGCGGAATGTGAAACCGAATTAATCGGTGGGTATCACACGGAATATTCTTCTATGAAAATGGGATTTTATTTGTTTGCTGAATATGCGAATATGTTCATTTCTTCTACCATTTTAGCGGTTTTATTCTTCGGGGGTTATAATTATCCTGGAATGAGTTGGGCAGTTGAAAACTGGGGTGTGAATATTGCCAATGTTATAGGAATTGCCGTTTTATTTGCAAAAATATGTGGATTTATCTTTTTCTATATGTGGGTTCGATGGACCATTCCAAGATTTAGATACGATCAATTGATGCATTTGGGATGGAGAATTTTAATTCCATTATCGATTGTGAATATTATGATTACGGGAATTGTGATTTTAAGACACGAAATAATTGCGTTTTTAGGATTTTAAATTAGAAATTGAGGTGGTCACAGATTGTGACCAGTTAATAAATTTTCTGGTAAAAATCGGGGTAAGTTACAATAAATCAATAAGTTGAGGTGGTCACAATTTGTGACCACCTCAAGAAAGAAAAAAATAATTACAATATATGAGCCAAGAATTAATTATTACAGAAGAATTTATAATGAGCAAAATCTTGCTTATAAGAGATCAAAAGGTAATGATAGATTCAGATTTGGCTACGCTTTATGGGGTTACAACCAAGCGTTTAAATGAGCAAGTTAAACGAAATATAAAACGCTTTCCAAGTAATTTTATGTTTCAGTTGACCGAAATTGAAAAAACATATGTGGTCGCAAATTGCGACCACCTCAAGAAATTAAAATTTTCGTCATCTTTGCCTTATGTTTTTACAGAACACGGAACAATGATGTTAGGAAATGTATTAAGCTCGGATAGAGCAATTGAATTTAGTATTAAAATTGTTGAGGCATTTATTAAAATGAGAGAATTTCTAACCAATAATGTAAGTGTAAAACTTGAAATTGAGGAAATTAAAAAGAAGTTGATGAATCACGACAAGAACATTGAATTGGTTTTCAATTACTTAGATGAAATGATGGAAAAGCAAGATAATAAAGTGGAAAGAATCAAAATTGGTTACAAAAAATAATAATTAAACGAAAAACATAATAAAGACCCGAATGCCCTAGCCCTGATTGCAGTGGAAATCCTTTGTGAAACGCAGTGGAACAAAGATTGAAACGGAAAGCAGGATTAAGCTTCAAATAAAAAAATAAAAATGTCAATAGAAAGTATATCCTTATCGGGAAGAAAAAAAGTGGTTTCCAACAAGGAAATGACTTTTTTAGAAAGTATGTATCTGATTGCGATTATTAAAGGTTTGTTTATTACAATCAGACACTTATTTCGCAGAAAAGTAACGATTCAATATCCGGAACAAGTTCGGGAAATGAGTCCGGTTTATCGTGGGCAACATATGTTGAAACGCGATGAAGAAGGGCGCGAAAACTGCACCGCTTGTGGATTGTGTGCGTTATCTTGTCCTGCAGAAGCCATCACGATGAAGGCGGAAGAGCGCAAGGCGAACGAATTGCATTTGTACCGTGAGGAGAAATATGCATCGATTTATGAGATAAATATGTTGCGTTGTATTTTCTGTGGATTGTGTGAGGAAGCATGTCCGAAAGATGCGATTTACCTTACAATTTCGAAAGAATTGGTTCCTTCAAGTTATGAAAGAGAAGATTTTATTTTTGGAAAAGACAGATTGGTAATGCCATTGGACATTGCAATGCAAAATGCTCAACTTAAAAACGCAAACTAATGTCAGCACTACTTATAATTTTTTGTGTGTT
>CANIFM010000244.1 GCA_947466955.1 Bacteroidota bacterium | reverse complement strand
TTTGAAGAAAGAAGAAAAACTGAAATCAATCATTTTCTGAAAGATGTTTTGATGCAAGTCTATAAATCAGATGAACTTTATATTATTGGACCATCGGATACCAAATTGAAATTGGAACAAAAAATATTGCAGGACAGAACCATCAATACTAATACTATAAAACTGGTTGAAACAGCGGGATATATGACGCCAAATCAGATTGTATCTAAAGTAAAACACTTTTTTCATCCAGAACTTTATCAAACAAATTTGAATCAATAATGATTTGTTAATTTGAATTATCGAATTAGTAATATCTCAAATAGGCACAAAAATATAATAAAAAATCCTTAAACCCCAATTTTATTGGTGTTTAAGGATTAGTTTGTGACCTTGACTGGATATAATTTAGTGAAGGTTTTCAACGCATTTATTGAGTTTCCAGCGTATTTTTTGGACTTTTTTGTATATCATTTTGTCTATATATGGACTCAACGTCCCTCAAATGGACTTAAATGGACACAAAAATGGACACAATTTTTGCACAAAAAAAGGTCAAATCATAACTTTAAAACATTATTAATTATTAATTTTTTAAAGAATGAAAGCAAAATTTTATCTTCGTAAAAGTAGTGAAAAAAGCATTATTAATTTTGAATTTAGAAGCGGAACTAAAATTAAATTTAGACCTTCTACTGGTTTTAAAATTAACAATGTAAAAGATTGGGATTCTGTAAAGCAAAGAATGAAAATCCCATCTTCAAATTTTAATGCAAATTTGATTAACAGCAAACTATCAGAATTTGATAATTTGTTGAATGATTTAGTTTATCGAAAAGGGGAACTTGGAGTCAGTTTAGAATCTGTTACAAACGCCTTTTACGCAGTTTTTGATTTAGATGGTAAATCAAGTCGTAAATTTCAAAATGATTGTTTTAAAGTAGAATTAGAGGATGGTGATAACAGTAAAGATTTTTTACTTTATTTTGAATGGTTTTTAGATTTTTATGCGACAAACAATTCTCCATATTCAAAAAAAATTCTTACTAAAGGAACGCTAAGAACATTAAGAAGTTCAATGAATGTTATTAACGGGTTTATTAAGTATAAGAAAATTAAAAATTTGTATTTTGATGATATAAATAGAAATTTTTATAATGATTTTATATTCTATTTGACGAATGAAAGAAAGTATTCAAAAAACTATATAGGAACTGTAATTCAAAAATTAAAAACGGTTATGAGTTATGCTTATGAAGAAAATAAGCACACGAATCTTGAATATAAAAAAAACTATTTTTCAAAGGTTTCAGAGGATATAAATCATCCATATTTGTGCGAAGAGGAATTATTTAAAATTGAAAAATTAATTTTAAATGATTCTGAATTAGATACAGTAAGGGATATATTTTTACTCGGATGTAATACTGCATCAAGAATTACCGATTTGTTAAATTGGATAAATAATCCAACTTATGTTTTTCAAGGAAAAATTAAATTAATTAAAATGAGGCAATTAAAAACTGGTAATATTGTCTTTATACCCATTAATTCTTTTATTAAAAGAATTTTAGATAAGAGAAATGGTAATTTACCAAATTATCTTCATCAAAATAAAATAAATGAACATATTAAATCGATTTGTAAGAGAGCAAAAATAGTTGAGATTTACAAATATTATAGGACAGAGGGCGGACTGGAAGTTGTACATTCTGGACCAAAATTTAAATTTATTTGTACCCATACCGCAAGGAGGTCTTTCTGCACAAATGCCTATAATTCGGGTATGCCACCACACGATATTATGGCTATTTCGGGACACAAGAAAGAAGATGTTTTTTATAAATATATAAAAGTAGAGAAGCAAGTAAATGCAATAAGGATATCTAATTATCCTTTTCTGCAATAATATTTTATACTAATTAGGGGCATTTTGCCCCTAATTAGTTTTTTAAAATAACCGCTTTCTATTTTATCAATTGCTTTCTTCTTAAAAAAATAAGATTTAAATGTTAAAATTATAAAAAATAATATTTAGATTTACACTGTGAAAATGAATCACAACATATAACTAATAGCGTTTTGCTATATTTCTTGTCTTGAAACCGACCAAGTATCAAAGGAACAAGGAAGTATTGTAAGTCGCCTCGACCGAGGCGTAGGCTTTACATATACTTTGTTCCAAGCACCTTGGTCGGGCTTCAAGGCAAGTGTATCGTAATTGTCCTACGCCTTTAGTTTTCTAATCAAATAAACCTCATTAGGACTTGGGGATAAAAAAAATTATGAAAACTATTATTAAAAGATTATCTGTTATTATTGTTGTTGTATTATTTTTTAGTTGCTCTTCAGATTCTGCATCAGATGCTCCAGTGGTTAAAACCAGAGTTAAAATAACGAGAATTGATGTTGCTTCAACTCCAAATTCAAATGGTGCTTTTTATTGGGATTCTTCAACTGATAACCCAGACTTATACATCAAATGCTATGATGAAATAGGAACATTAGCAGCTTCTTCAACAACTTTGTGGAACTATGTACCAACTTCGAGCAATCCATTTTCAGTAACTTTTACTACACCTATTTCAACAACAGATTTAATAAATACAATCTTAAAAGTACAAGTTTGGGATGATGATTCTGACAACAACCCAACTGGTTTAAATCCAAATGACAAAATGGGTGAAGTACCATTTTACATCAGCGACTACACTACTGGAACAAACAAATACCCAAATTATGCAGTTAAAGGTGATGGTAACGGAACTGTTGTAACTTTATATTTTACTTGGGAGTAATATTATTGAGTGCAATTTTAATTAATTGCACTTTTTTTCATTTTAAACTAATAAATCAAGAACTTATGAGAAAAATATTTTTGTTATTAACATTTTTGATTACGAATTTTACGTTTAGTCAATCACCAGCAGAGGATTTGGGAAAATCTTTATATAACTTAATTAATAGAAAAGATAATACCTCCAAGAATTTTTACAAAGAAATCGTGAACGAAACTGTTGTAATAAATTCTTCTTCTAATGCCAGATTTTCTGGAGGCAAAACAAGAAGTGGTATTAAAATTAATTTACCCGTAGGGACTATTAAATGGGTTTATAGAATTACTTTATTGAGTGCTAAATCTTATTATAGCTATCCATATGAACAGACACTATTTAATTTAATGTCAAATAATCAAAAATATATAGTAAATAATCAAACTAATTACGGTGTTGATTTTTACATTGTTGATGACTTCGATATTAGTAATTTTTTACAAACTGGAAATGATAATTTTAAATACTATAAAAACAATTCAAAGTTAAATACCACTGGCTTTGTTGGAGTTTGCGATATATTGACTGATAACCTTTGGATTGGAATTAAAAACCCTAATATCACAGAAGGTTTAAAAGCTATTGTAGAAGTAGTGGCATTTGGAAACTTTAATTAGCAATTATGAAAACAAAATTACTTTTATCAATATTACTTTTTGGAACGCAATTTCAAATAGATGCTCAAG
>CANIFM010000243.1 GCA_947466955.1 Bacteroidota bacterium | reverse complement strand
TCTCCAATATCATTTTTTGGTAAACGGGTTACAAAATCAACTGGAATTCCATAATTTGCTAATGAAACCGCTACATTCGATTCTCCTCCTCCATAAACAACATCGAAATTGTCGGCTTGTGAAAATCTTAAAAATCCTTGTGGTGCTAACCTTAACATGATCTCACCAAATGTTACTACTTTTTTTGACATCTTAAAATTATATTTATTAAATTATTAAAGGGTTTTAAAGTTAAATATTAAAAAATAACAATTTATCGTGTACGAACACGGATATGCAAATCTATATAAAAAATATTATAATTTACTTTTATTTAAATAATTTTAAATAAAAAATTAAATTTGTAAACTTTATGAAATGTATAACCTAAGACAATTACCATCATAACAATAAAAAAAATAGCGAAACTTGCGAATATCTCTGTTGGGACTGTTGACCGAATACTCCACAATCGCGGTCAGGTTTCTCAAGAAAACATTGATATTGTAAATGCTATTGTCAAAGAATATGGCTACCAGAGAAATATTTACGCAAGTAACTTAGCATTTAATAAAAAATTCAGATTTGCAGTATTTTTACCGCAACATGAAGGATTAGAATATTGGATAGCTCCAGTTTTAGGTGTTAAAAAAGCTGCTGAAGAATTTGAAAGATTTGGAGTGAAAATGGAATATTTTTATTATAAATACAGCTCGTCATCATTCAAAAAACTTGCAAAAAAAGTTTTAGAAGAAGAATTTGACGGTTTGTTATTTGCTCCAATATTTTATGACGAATCCGTTCTTTTTTTAAAGGAATTCAAAAAGAAAAACATTCCAATTGTGATGATTGATTCTAATATTCCAGAAATTGAAGGGTTAGATTATATCGGTCAAGATGCCTATCAAAGTGGTAATTTAGCAGGAAAATTAATTAGTTTTGGAATAAAAACTGAAACTAAGGTTTTAATAATGAAAATAACTCGGGAGATAGAAAGTACTTCCGTTTATTTACAAAGAATCAAAGGTTTTTATTCGTTTTTCAAAGACAATCAGGAACTTACAAATTTTAAATTTACTGAAATTAGCCTTAAGGATTCCGAATCAAACAAGCTAACAAATAAAATGTTTGATGGAATTAATAGTGTCTTTGTTCCAAATTCAAGAGTTTACATAGTTGCTAAGTATCTAAAAGACAATAATCTAAAAGAAATTCGAGTTGTAGGTTATGATTTATTAAAACAAAATTTAGAATATTTAAACGATGGTTATATTGATTTTTTAATCAATCAAAAACCAGAAGAACAAGGGTATTTGGGAATTAACCATCTATACAAAAAATTAGTTTTGAAGGAAGAAATTGAAATAACGAATTACATTCCTTTAGAGATCATTGTTAAAGAGAATGCAGTTACATTAAAAAAAACAATTTAGATCATTGTTTATTCTCTATCAAAAAGCCCCAAAAATCTTATTGAAAACAATTAAAAATCATTAGAACATTGGATGTTTAAGAATTAAAACAATTTCCTAAATTCAATATTTTATTCATTTTTTAAAAATATTTTCAATTTTGGATTTATAAAAACTTATTTTTGCGCTATGGCTAGAAAAATTACAGACAAAATCGTATTCAATCATATAAAAGTCCTTGATGCTGGCGCAAAAGGCGTTTCAGTTGCAAAAGCACCCGATGGGAAAATAATCTTTATTCCTAATGTTGTCCCTGGAGATGTCGTAGATGTTCAAACTTTTAAAAAACGCAAAGCGTATTATGAAGGAAAAGCAGTGAGATTTCACGAATTTTCTGAACACAGAATCGAACCAATTTGCGAGCACTTTGGCGTTTGTGGAGGTTGTAAATGGCAAAACATGAACTACAACCAGCAATTATTCTACAAACAAAATGAAGTAAAAAACCACCTTCAACGTATTGGAAAAATAGAACTTCCCGAATTTGAACCAATTTTAGGTTCTGAAAAACAGTTTTTCTATAGAAACAAAATGGAATTTGGCTTTTCTAATAGCCGTTGGTTAACTGAAGAGGAAATTGGAAGTACCGAAGATTTAGGAAATAGAAATGCACTTGGATTTCATATTCCAAAAATGTGGGATAAAATTTTAGACATTACAAAATGCCATCTTCAAGAAGATCCTTCCAATGCAATTCGTAATGAAGTTCGTGATTTTGCAAACCAACATAATCTAACTTTCTTCAATCCAAGAAGTCACGAAGGATTTCTAAGAACCCTAATGCTTAGAACAGCATCGACTGGCGAAATCATGGTGTTAATTCAATTTTTTGAAGAAGACAAACCAAATCGAGAATTGCTTTTAGACCATCTTTACGAAAAATTTCCACAAATTACTTCCCTACAATATGTAATTAATTCAAAAGCAAATGATACTTTATATGACACAAATATAAAATTATACAAAGGACGAGATTATATTTTGGAAGAAATGGAAGGTTTGAAATTTAGTATAAATGCAAAATCATTCTACCAAACTAATTCTGATCAAGCATTTGAATTATACAAAATCACTAGAGATTTCGCAGGACTTACAGGCAATGAAATTGTTTATGATTTATATACTGGAACCGGAACTATTGCGCAATTTGTATCTAAAAACGCCAAAAAAGTAATCGGTGTAGAAAGTGTTCCTGAAGCTATTCTTGACGCTAAAGCTAATGCCGAAAGAAATAATATAACTAACTGTGAGTTTTATGTTGGTGATATGAAAGTTGTTTTTAATGAGGCTTTCATTGCACAACACGGAAAACCAGACGTTATAATTACCGATCCGCCAAGAGATGGAATGCACAAAGATGTAATAGAACAAATTATGAAAATTGCACCTGAAAAAGTGGTTTATGTAAGTTGTAATTCAGCTACACAAGCACGTGATTTAGCATTAATGGATGAAAAATACAAAGTTACTCGCGTTCGCCCAGTCGATATGTTTCCTCAAACGCATCATGTTGAAAATGTAGTACTTTTGGAAAGAAGATAAATTATTTTTAGTTCTCTATTTATTGCAAATAGAGAACTAAATTACTCTTTTACTACAATTATTGTAGCCTTAAATCCACTAGAAAGATTCCATTGATTTGCAGAAATTTGCTTCCCTTTATCATCATAAACTTGAAATTCAGCTGTATTTGGTCCCGAAGTTCCCTGATTCAATGCTTCAATATCAATTTTATTAAATCCAGTTTTCAAAGTAATTTCAAACTCCTTAAAGTCTGCTTCCAAAAGTACATTTTCTTGTATTATTAAGTCATTAATATAAATTCTAACTCGGTCGCCATCAACAAATTGGTTGTCTCGGCAAAGAATTTTTAAAAATATAGATTTTGTTTTAAAATCACCCAGATTTTGATTCCTTCTAAAAGCTTGAGAAACTTCTCCATCACCCATTTTATTCAGTTTTTCTTGATACACTAATCCTGGGTTAATAAAATCATTTTTCATAGTAAGATCAATCGGTTTAGAACCACCAATTTTCTTAAAAATAATTTCAG
>CANIFM010000242.1 GCA_947466955.1 Bacteroidota bacterium | reverse complement strand
GTGATGGTTTCAATTTCTTCAGTAGAATTACTTTTGAAAGACCAATCTGTATTTTTCTGCCAGATTTCGACAGGTAATTTTATGCGAGTAACAGTTCCGCTTTTAAATTTAATATCTAAAACAACAGGAAGTGCCATTTTTTCAAGGTTTTCAATAGAAATAACAGCACCTAATTGTGGATTGTTTTTCACATATTTAACCTTAGTAATTGCTTGATCAAAACGCCAGTTGTTAACGAACCAACCTCTCCAAAACCAATTTAAATCTTCACCAGCAACGTTTTCAATAGTTCTGAAAAAGTCGTCTGGCGTTGGATGTTTGAATGCCCAACGTGCTACGTAGGTTTTGAAAGCAGTATCAAAACGTTCTTTTCCAAGAATTTGTTCGCGTAACATTATCAATCCTGAAGAGGGTTTGTAATATCCTAACATTCCCATATTCGCTTCTTTAAAACCATCAGGCGCCGTCATTATTGGTTCCATTGAAGGTTTAGTAAAAGCTTCAGACATTTGGTGCATATCCGTAATAGGCGATTTGTATTCCCCATTATTAAAATCAACAGAACTTAAAGAATTTATAAAAGTATTAAAACCTTCGTCCATCCAAGCAAATAAACGCTCGTTAGAACCTACAATCATTGGAAACCAGATGTGTCCAAATTCGTGATCCGTAACTCCCCATAATTCTTCTCCTTTTGATTCCCATCCACAGAAAACGATTCCTGGATATTCCATTCCGCCTTCATTTCCAGCAACATTTGTAGCGGCAGGATAAGGATATTCAAACCATCTTTTCGAGTAATTTTCAATAGATGTTTTTGTGTATTCAGTAGAACGTCCCCAAGCAGAACTTCCATCGCTTTCAACTGGATAAGCAGATATTGCAAGAGATTTTTTGCCACTTGGCAAGTTAATTTTAGCCGCATCAATTATGAAAGCAGGTGACGAAGCAAAGGAAACATCACGAGAATTTTTGATTTTGAAGTGCCAGTTTAATGTTGGTTTAACCAATGGTTTTGAAACTGCATTGGCAACATCTTCCGCAGAACGAATTACGATCGTTTTATCACTATTTGCTGCTTCTGCCCAAAGTTTTTGTTGTGCAACAGAATACACTTCTTTTGAATTTACTAACTCCCCAGAACAAACTACAACGTGATTTGAAGGTGCCGTAATTGTTACATCAAAATCACCATATTCTAAATAAAATTCACCAGCACCTTGATAAGGCAATGTGTTCCATCCTCTTACATCATCATAAACACACATTCTTGGATACCATTGCGCAATTGTAAAAATTTTCCCATTTTTAGTATCTAAAACACCCGTTCTATCCGAACCGTATTTTGGTGAAATATAGGAAAACTCGATTTTTACTTTTAATGAAGCACCGTTAGCATTCAAATCTTGAGGAAGAACGATTTTCATTCTTGTATCATTGATTTCAAATTTCGCTTCTTTCTCAACTGATTTTCCTCCAATTACAGAAACTATTTTAACGGATTTAATTTTGTGACCACCATCAAATTTTTCACCTCTTGCGCCGTTACGACTACCATTTACAGGAATTACAGCATTTCCACGAGAATCAGTTTTGAATAAATTTTGATCTACATTCATCCATAAAAAAGACAATTTATCTGGACTGTTATTGGTATAAGTTAAAGTTTCAGAACCGATTATTTCACTTGTTTTATCATTTAAATTTGCAGTTAATTGATAATCCGCTCTGTTTTGCCAATATTTTTCTCCTGGTTGACCACTTGCTGAGCGCGTTGCAGTTCCATTTTTTGTATAAAAATTGGGTGCAAAAGCATCGTGGTAATTGTAATTTGAAACTGATTTAGCTTCTGTTACTGGGGCTTGTTGTGCATTTACAACTACTGTTCCGAAAAATAAAGCCGAAAATAAAATGGCTTTGGTGAAATGGTTTTTCATTTATTATTATTTAAGTTTTTATATAAAACGAATCATTCCATTAAATGTTACAACTAACGATAATAAACATTTATATAAGTAAACAATTCGATTTTCAAAGTTGCTGCTTTTTATTGAAATAGGAATATTTTTAACAAAATTTAATGAAAATTTGATTACAATAACTTAAATTAAATACTTTTACAAAAAAAATATAACATTGAATACAACTATTTCAAATTCAAATTTGACTGCAATAATAAATCCGTTAGGTGCAGAATTAATTTCGCTAAAAAACTCCAATAACAAAGAATATATTTGGGAAGGAAATCCAGAATTTTGGGGCAAACATTCGCCTATTTTGTTTCCAATTGTTGGTTGTTTGAAAGACGATAAATATTCACATAAAGGCAACTCATATTCTTTATTAAGACATGGATTTGCTCATAAAATGAAATTTAATATTATTGAAAAATCAGCAGAAAATGTTGTTTTTTCAGTTACAAACAATACAGAAACCTTAGTAAATTATCCGTTTGAATTTGAATTGCAAATCAGTTATACACTTGTAAATTCGAGTTTAAAAATTGGTTATAAAGTTATCAATAACAATGATTTTGAAATGCCATTTTCTATTGGCGGACATCCTGGATTTGCATTGCCAAATGAATTTGATAGTTATTCATTAGAATTTGAGAAATCAGAAATTTTAATCTGTTCGCAACTTGAAAACGATTTAATTTGCAACGAAACTATTTCATTACCAATGAAAGAAAATCGGTTGCCACTCTCCTATTCCTTATTTGAAAATGATGCATTAATTTTTAAAAAATTAGAATCTAAAGCAATTACAATTTCTGAAAATAATGTTCCATTTCTGAAAGTTAAATTTGAAGGATTTCCATCATTGGGGATTTGGACAAAACAAAAAGCACCTTATATTTGTATCGAACCTTGGTTTGGATATGCGGATACAATGACAAATTCAGGGGAATTGTCAGAAAAAGAAGGAATTCAAATTATTGGAATTAAGGATCAGTTTCAATCCGAATATTCAATTGAAATTTTATAAAAATAAAAACTATGTTAGTCCTTAATTTCAACCCATTTCCAAATTTAGAAAGCGAACGTCTATTGTTGCGTCGCATTGATAAAAATGATGTAAAAGAAATTTTCGAGATGCGTTCAGACTCTGAAAATATGAAGTATATTCCAAGACCTTTGGTGAAAAACCACGAAGAAGCCTTGGAACACTTGGCTATGATTGATTCTGGAATAGAAAAAAATGAAGCGATTAATTGGGGAATTACAATCAAAGGAAGTTCTAAATTACTTGGAATTATAGGTTTTTATAGAACTAAACACGAACATTATCGTTCAGAAATTGGGTATATGCTACTTCCTGAAATTCACGGAAAAGGAATTGCTTCAGAAGCAGTTGGAATTGTTGTGGAATTTGGATTTAATGAAATGAAGTTGCATTCAATCGAAGCTATTATTGACCCTGAAAATGGTGCTTCTGAAAAAGTATTACAAAAAAATAGATTTGTTAAAGAAGGACATTTAAAAGAAAATGAATTTTATGATGGTAAATTT
>CANIFM010000241.1 GCA_947466955.1 Bacteroidota bacterium | reverse complement strand
CAACTTGAAAGTGATGAAAAATGAATTTATTCAATCGTATTACCATAACATTAACACAACAATACACTAGAAAACGTGTTTTAATTTACAAAAAATTGTCTTTAATAATATAGCCTATGGAGCTATATCGATTGCGAAATATAGGTTTTGCATCTAAATTAAAACAACATAAAATTTGTATAGTTTTTATATACTTTATCAAAATCAAACTTATTAAAAACATTATTAATTTGGTACTTTAACTTTAACCATAATTAATATGAAAAAATTACTTTTATTGTTTTTCCTGATGACTATTTCATTAGGATTTGGACAGGGAGCGGCACCAACGCCTTCTGCTCGAAACTCTTGGGATGTTGTTTCGCTTTATAGCGACTCCTTCACAAGTGTTTCATCTACTTGGCACCCAGCTTGGGGTCAAACAACTGTTGCTTCTCAAGAATCCTTATCAGGGAATTTTGCTGAAAAACTTGTGAATTTCGGTTATGAAGGTTTCACAACAGGAGCACAAAATTTAACCGCCATGACATCAGTTCACGTTGATGTGTATTCAGTAAATGAATCTTCCATTAAGATTTATTTATTAATAGGAGGCGAACCAATGGTTCAAAAATCTTTAGTTCAAGGTCAGTGGAATAGTTTTGATATTCCAATGTCTGATTTTGGGGCAGGATCAAAAGCTGCTGTTACTGGCTTTAAATTTGAGTCTGGAACCTATTCTTGGCCAAATGGAGTTAGCACTGTTTATTTAGACAATATCTATTTTTACAGAGCTGCAACAAGTCAACCTGCAACTTTAGGAACACTTACTGTACCTGCAAAATTAGTTGGAGCAGCCCCTTTTGCTTTAACTCCACCAACCACAAATAGCGGAGGTGCTATTACCTATTCTAGTAGCAATACAGCGGTAGCAACTATTAGCGGAAGCACAGTTACTGTTGTAGGTGCTGGAACTTCAATTATTACTGCTACTCAAGCTGCAGATTCTTCTTATACCTCTGCATTTACTACTGCAAATCTTGTTGTGTCTTATCCACCACCAACTGTTGCGGCAACTACACCACCAACACGAAATTCATCTAATGTAATTTCAATTTTTAGTGGTGCTTATACCGATATTACAGGTACTAATTTTTTCCCAAATTGGGGACAAAGCACAACAATATCAGATTTTACTGTTGCAGGTGATGTAACAAAAAAATATTCTAACCTTAACTATCAAGGAACAAATTTAGGCCCAATTAATGTTTCATTGATGACTAGTTTACATATTGATATTTGGACACCTAATTGCACCGCATTTGATTTTTATTTAATTAATGAAGGGGCTGGAGAAACAAAAGTTACTTTAACTCCTACACTTTCTGGATGGAACAGTTTTGACATTCCAATGTCATCTTATTCAGCTAGAAATTTAACAGCAATAAATCAATTTAAATTTTCATCCACTCCATACGGAGGTGCGGAAGTTTATATTGACAACCTTTATTTCTGGAAACCAGAAGGGTCACCAACAATTACAGGATTCTCTATTCCTTCCAAGGTTGTAGGTGGGGCATCGTTCTCATTGGTTGCACCAACTAGTGATAGTTCTGGAACTTTTAGTTATACTAGTAGTAACACAAGCGTAGCTACTATTAGTGGAAGTACAGTTACTATTATAGGAATTGGTACTTCAACAATTACAGCTACTCAAGCTGCTGGTGGTGGATTTAGTTCAGGATTTGTGACTACTGATTTAATAGTTACACCTCCTGCTGCTCCAACTCCAACAGTTGCATCATCTAGTGTGCTATCGCTTTACAGTGATGCTTATACAAATGTTGCTGCAATCAATTGGAATCCTAACTGGGGACAAAGCACGCAAGTTTCTGAATTATCAATTGAAGGAAACAATACTAGAAAATATTCAAACCTTGGTTATCAAGGAGTTCAATTGAATAGCCCGATAGATGTTTCTGCAATGCAAACGTTGCACATAGATATCTGGACACCAGATTGCACAAGTTTCAGTGTTTTTCTAATAAATCAAGCTGGGCCTGAGAAGGCGGTTGCGTTAACACCTACAGTATCTGGATGGAATAGTTTTGATATTGATTTACCATTATATACTGGTGTTGGAGGAGTCAATCTTGCTAATATCGGTCAAATTAAATTTACTGGTAATGGAACAGTTTATGTTGATAACATCTATTTTAGTGATGTTGTTGTTGCTCACGCTCCAGCAATAACACTTTCAAATACTATAAAACTTATAGGAGATGCTAATTTTACGATAAGTGCATCAAGCGCAAGTGCTGGAGCAATGACTTATTCAAGTAGTAATACAAGTGTAGCTACTATTAGCGGAACTACAGTAACCATCGTTGGAATAGGAACTACTACAATTACAGTAAATCAAGCTGCAAATGGAAATTACCTTGTAGGTTCTGCAACTGCTACACTTACAGTAAATCCATCAACACCAACAACAGCTGCACCAACACCTCCTGCAAGAAATGCATGGGATGTAGTTTCTTTTTATAGTGATGCCTATTCAAATGTGGCAAATGTAGATTTTTTCCCAGATTGGGGACAAGGGACTACTCTTCAAGCTGCTACTATTCAAGGAAATGCTACTTTAAACTATAAAAATTTAGATTATCAAGGAATTGCATTTGCTTCAACCAATGTAGCAAATATGACTAAATTACATATAGATATTTGGACTCCTAATGTTACCCCGTTCAGATTTTCGATAATTGGAGGTGGTGAATTTGGAGTAACTTTAACTCCAACATTATCTGGATGGAATAACTATGATATTGATATGTCTAATTTTTCTGGAAATAATTTAACTTCAATTTTACAATTTAAAATTGAAAAACCAGGATTTGCTTATCATGCAGAATCGAGCACTATTTACATAGATAACATCTATTTCTGGAGAGCTGCAACCACGCAACCACCAACAATTGGTTCGTTTACAGTACCTGCAAAAGTTATTGGAGCTGCAGCGTTTAATTTAACAACGCCAACTTCTAATAGCCAAGGTGCGTTTACTTACACAAGTAGCAATACTGCGGTTGCAACAATTGTAGGAAGAACAGTAACTATTGTAGGTGTAGGTACCTCAATAATTAAAGCAACTCAAGCTGCTAATGGTGGATATTCTGCTGCAGATGTATTTGCTAATCTAGTTGTTTCTTATCCAAGTCCAACAACTGCACCAGCAAGTCCAACTAAAGATTCTTCAAGAGTAATCTCAATTTTTAGTGATAGTTATACTAATGTTGCAAATACTGATTTTTTCCCAAATTGGGGACAAAGTACGACGTTATCTGATTATACTATTGGTGGAAATACAATTAAGAAATATTCTAACTTTAACTATCAAGGAACTCAATTTGCTAGTCCAATTGATGCCTCTTCAATGGAAATGTTACACATAGATATTTGGACTCCAGACTGTACAGCATTTAATGTTTCGCTTATTTCTAATGGTGAAAATGCCGTAACTTTAACTCCCACTTTATCTGGATGGAATAGTTTTGATATTGATTTATCTCTATACT
>CANIFM010000240.1 GCA_947466955.1 Bacteroidota bacterium | reverse complement strand
TCAGATGAAAATTTAGTTTTCAATCTTTGTTTAGATGCAAGCAGATTTTTAATTCTTAATTTGAATTCAATTAGATTAAATGGTTTGCTAATGTAATCATCCGCACCGCTTTCTAATCCTTCAATTTTATAAATCAATGAAGAACGAGACGTTAGTAATATTACAGGAATATGGCTGGTTTTAATGTTTTCTTTAATTTTTGCACACAATTCTGTACCTACCATTTCAGGCATAATTACATCACTTACAATTAAATCTGGGACAAATTTCAATGCTTTTTTCAATCCAATTGCCCCGTTTTCAGCAACGATAACATTGTATTCTGATTTAAGCAGATTTTTCATAAAAGACCTTAAAACTTTATGATCTTCTACAATTAAAACAGTGAGTTTATCATTGGTAACATCTAAATCATTGATGTCATCTTCGTCTTTAATTTCAGGCAAATCCAATTGAACTTCATATTGGGCGACATCATCACTTATTTTAAAATCTTTTAAAATTTCTTTATCTAAAAGATGTTTTCTACCTAACTTCATTGCCACTTTAAAAACAACTCCATTGGTACTTTTATTTTCAACAGTTACAGTTCCTTTATGAAGATTCACAATGTTTTTTACAATCGACAAACCAATACCAGTGCCTTTATTGTAATTTATTTGAACTTCATTGTGCGTTGGGATTTCAAAAAACAAGTCGAATATGTTTTCAATATGTTTTTTATCAATTCCAATTCCTGTGTCTTCAACTTCAATACTAATTTCGTTTTTCTCTTTTCTAATTTTAATTGAAATCTCACCCCCTTTTGGAGTATAACGAAAAGCATTTGAAATCAAATTATAGAATACGCGTTCCAATTTAAACCTGTCAAAATAAACTAATATTTCCTCTTCAGAAGATTCAAATGTAAATTTATAACCACCATCTTTGGCGTATTCTGTAAACGATAAAAAGATTTCCTTTACATATTTGACTATATTTCCTTCGGCAGCTTCTAGTATAAATTGATTGTTTTCAAATTTTCTAAAATCCATCAATCTATTGATTAATTTCAAAAGATGATTGGCGCTACTTTCAATTACGAGGAGTTTTTTATACATTTCATTTGAACCGTTGTAGTTCAAAAGTATTTGTTGTAATGGGCCAAGAATCAAAGTTAAAGGAGTTCTAAACTCATGGGAAATATTTGTAAAAAACTGCAGTTTTGCACTATTATCTTCTTTATTTCTTTCGCTTTCTCTATATTCCAATAATAATTCTTGGCGCAGTTTTTCTTTAGATTTTATTATCCATGCCAAACCATAAAGTGAAATCCATAATAAAATTGCATACAAAGAAAGCGCCCACCAGCTTTTCCAAGGTGCGGGTTTTACAACTATTTCTAAAGTGGTTGGAACAGCATTCCAAATTCCGTCATTATTTGCGCCTTTTACCTCAAAAACGTACGTTCCTGAATTTTGAATCGTAAATGTTGCAGAAGTATTTGAAGTTGTCGTCCATTCATTATCTAACCCAACCAATCGATAGGAATATTGATTATTTGTAGAATTTACAAAATTTGGAATTGCAAAATTTATAGTGAAATTTGCTTTGTCATAACTTAAAGAAAGTGACTGAGTAAAGGTAATTGCTTTTTCTAAAATGTCATTTTCATTGGCTACATTTATAGATTTGTTAGCAATTTTAAAATCGGTTAAAATAACTTGAGGAGAATATTTATTTAGTGGGATTTTTTTTGTGTCAAAATAGGTAATTCCTGAAGGTCCACCATAATAAAATTTATTATTGCCAAGTTTTAAAAAGGCGTTGTCATTAAATTCATTGCTTACTAAACCATCTTTTTGGTCATAAATAAAGGTAGATTTATTTAATAAATTATATTTAATAATACCATAATTGGAACTCATCCATAAATTATTAGAATCATCTTCTGAAATAGAATGTATTGCAGTTACTTCTGAATCGTCTTTTTTAATATTTATTTTATGGAAATTTGAACCATCAAAATTATAAAGTCCTTTTGCCTTAGTTCCTATCCAAATTTTTCCTTTTTTATCTTGAAATAATGATAAAATATCATCTCCAGAAAGCAATTTGTTGTCAAAGAAATAATGTTTAATGTGATAGGTTTTATTATCAAAATCATTAAGATTAATAACATTCAGTCCACTTTGAGTTCCAATCCACAAATTGTCTTTTTTATCTATTAATAAAGTTCTGACTCTATTATTAGTCAAAAAATTATCAGAATAATTATCATTACCAATTATCTGGTAGGTTTTATTGGAACTATCATAACGAATTAAGCCCTTACCAAAAGTACCTAACCAAAAAACATCGTCCTTTCGCCCTTTTTTTATTACATAAACTCCCGATTCTTTTAATTTATTCTTTAAATCAGGAGCAATTTTTTGATTGACAAATCTTTTAGATTTAACATCATAAGCCGCCAAACCTTCGGTAAAAGTTCCAATCCAAAGAATACCTGAATTGGAGAGACACATTGATTTTATATTATCAACAGAAATACCATTGGAAGCAGCCGAATTGATTTTTGAAGTCATTCCCGTTTTACTATCCAAAACAGTAATTCCACCTCCTTCAGTTCCGATATATATGTTTTTATTTGCATCAGCAGCCAATGAACTTACAACATCATAACTTAGTGCGCTTGTTCCAGAACTTTGATTTAAATTAGTGAAATTATTATTCGATTCATCCCAAATACTAATTCCATTGTAATAAGACCCAATCCATACCGAACCTTTTTTATCTGTGAAAACTGATTTTATTTTCCCAAAACTTGTCTTTCTATCTGGATTATTATATACTTTTTGAATACTTCCATCGGTTTGAATTGTGCTTACACCTTCATAAGTGCCAACCCAAGCAACTCCTTTTTTATCAAAATCTAAAGTTCTTACATCCGCATTTATTTGGTTTTGATTTACAGAAAATGGAAGCAGTTTTTTTGAAATTGGATCCAATTTTAAAAGCCCATTTGTTTTAGTAGCAACCCATAAATTTCCTAAATAATCTTCTTTTATATCCTGAACATAAACACTTTCGTTGTTTTCAGTATAATATTGTTTGAATGAAAAAGTATCGCCTTTACGATTGATTAATCGGCACAATCCATTAGAAGTTCCAATCCAAATTGCTCCTTTTCTAGTTTCATAAATAGACAAAACAAAATTATTAGGAAGACTTAAATTGTTCTTTGAATTATGAAAAACGGAAGTAAACTTTTGAGTAGTTTTATTAAAAATCGAAAGTCCACCTGCAGTTGCAATCCAGATTTCATTTTTAATTTCTTTAATATTCCAAATTGTATTATTAGATAAAGTATTGGTGGCATTGCCATGCAAATAATGCTTAAAAATATTGGTAACTGGATTATAACAGTTAAGTCCGTTATAGGTTCCAACCCATATATTTCCCTTTTTATCACCTTCAATGGAAAGAATGTCATTATTACAAATTGACAAAGTATCTTTAGGATTGTTTCGAAAAACAGTTATGTTACTGCCGTCATATCTATTAAGACCATCGCGAGTTCCAAACCACATTTGTCCCTGTAAATCTTGGTGAATAGCAAT
>CANIFM010000239.1 GCA_947466955.1 Bacteroidota bacterium | reverse complement strand
TGATAAGATGTTTAAGATGTTTTCTCGTCCTCAAATTGATTTGAACGATATGATGCAATTACAAAAAGTAAAGGATTATATTGATGCCAATGAAGTTGATTTAGAGATATTGGAACAAGCAGAAATACAAGTTAAATATTCAGGATATATCGAAAAAGAAAGAAACAATGCCAACAAATTAACGCGTTTGGAAGATGTTAAAATACCTGAAGATTTTGATTATAATAAAATAAAATCAATGTCAATTGAAGCAAGACAGAAGCTTGGAAAAATCCGACCAGTTACCATTTCTCAAGCATCGAGAATAAGCGGAGTTTCCCCAAGTGATATTTCAGTATTGTTAATTTATATGGGACGATAATTATTTTAGATTTCTGATTTCTGAATTTAGAATTGAAATGTTCCACGTGAAACTATGGCGGAAAGTCCTGCTAGGATTGCGTTGTTTGAATATTAAACTTTTAAAAACAAAATTATTAAAATACTTTAGGTTTAAATTTAGGAATCGGTTTTAACCCACAACCTAAAACCTAGAACCCACAACAAATTTCAAAAAATGGATATTTCAAATAAAAAACACTTCCTAACCGTAAAAGATTATTCTGTTTCAAAAGAAACATTTGAGCTGTATTATGATGAAACTTTGGATATGTTAATTACATCGCCGCAGCCAAGTCTTGATAATCTCGGAAAATATTATGAAAGCGTTGACTACATTTCTCATACGGATTCTAAACGTTCATTGTTTGAAAAAGCATATCATTTTGTAAAAAGCATTGCGCTTAAAAACAAACTTAATTTAATTAATAGTTGTAATCCAAACAAAGGAAAATTATTAGATATTGGAGCCGGAACAGGAGATTTTTTATTGATTTCAAAAGAAAATGGTTGGAACACAATTGGTATAGAACCAAGTGAAAAAGCAAAAGCAATTGCGGTTAAAAAAGGAGTAGAATTTTCAGCTACAACAGAAGAATTAGAAAGCCATACTTTTGATGTAATTACGATGTGGCACGTTTTAGAACACGTTCCAAATTTAGAAAATCAAATCAAAGAATTGAAAAGATTAGTAAAGCCAAACGGAACAATAATTATTGCGGTTCCGAATTTTAAATCCTACGACGCAAAATATTATGGAAAGTTTTGGGCTGCTTATGATGTGCCAATTCACTTTTGGCATTTTTCTAAAACAGCAATAAAATTGCTTTTTGAAAAAGAGGAAATCAAATTGGAAAAAGTGCTTCCAATGAAATTTGATTCCTTTTATGTGAGTTTGTTATCTGAAAAATACAAGAACGGAAAAATGAATTTTATAAAAGCATTTTGGATTGGATTGGTATCAAATTGGAAAGCAAATCGGAGTTTAGAGTTTTCATCGCACATTTACGTCTTAAAAAACAACCAAAAAGCAGTTTAAAGCGATTTAAAAGAAGGTTTTTATCTGAAACATATATTTTACTGTCTTTTTTGAGAACGTTTTGCATTTCAAATCTAATAAAGCCACTTTTTATAGCTTTAAATTATAACAAAGATTAAAACCATTGTAAAACCTTATAGTTATAAAATTAGCTAAGTTTGAAACTTTTTAAATTTATTAATCAAAAATTTATACTTTTACCAACAATTAAAAAAACAATTAAAAATTAGGATGAAAAAATCATTAGTACTTATCGCAATCGCATTTTCAATTATCTCTTGTAATAAAACTGCAGAAGTTACTTCTTCAAAAACCGCTTACGTTGACACGTCAAAATTAATGAGTGAATATACCGAAGCAAAAGATATTGAAGCAAAATACAAAGCCAAATCGGAAGAAATGGGAAAAGAGTTGGAAGCAGAAGTGGCACGTTTTAAAACAGAAGCTGCAAGTTTTCAAAAAAATGCACAAGTAAACGGTCAAGCTTGGGCGCAACAAAAAGGTGCTGAATTGCAAAAAAGAGAGCAACAACTTCAATATGCGCAACAATCTATTGCACAACAATTGCAACAAGAAAGCGGAGTAGAAATTGATTCTGTAGTTAGCAACGTGAAGAAATTCATCAAAACTTACGGAAAAGAAAAAGGGTACGCTTATATTTATGGAACAGGTGAAGCGGCGACAATTTTATATGCCGAAGATAAATATGACATTACAAAAGACATCATTAAACTTTTGAATGACAAATATAAATCGGGTTCAAAACCAGCAACCGATACAAAAGCGGATGCAAAAAAAGAAATTGAAGCCTTAGAGAAAAAGAAATAATTCTTAGAACTATTTTGAAAAATGTCTTCCAAGTGAAGGCATTTTTTGTTTCTAAAATAACTATAGTTAAAGTATTTAAATTCAAAAAATTGTAGTACTTTCAACACCAAAATTTATGCCGATGCAAACCATCTCAGAAGCCGCAGAATACACTTTACGATTTATCAATCAAACGCATCGCTCGGTGTTTTTGACGGGAAAAGCAGGAACGGGAAAAACCACCCTTTTGCGAGAAATCATCCAAACGACTCACAAAAATACAGTTGTTGTTGCGCCAACAGGAATTGCCGCATTAAACGCAGGCGGTGTTACGATTCATTCTATGTTTCAACTGCCTTTTGGAGGTTTTATTCCTGATAATTCGGCGCCACATTTTTCTGATACTGTAAAATTTGAAACCAAAAGTACTTTGGTTAGACACTTCAGAATGAGTGGTTTAAAGAAATCCGTAATCAAAAATATGGAGTTGTTGATTATTGACGAAGTGAGTATGTTGCGCGCTGATTTATTAGATGCAATCGACTTTATGATGCAATCGGTGCGGAGAAAAAAAGTACCTTTTGGTGGCGTTCAAGTTCTTTTTATTGGCGATTTATTACAATTACCACCCGTTATTCGTGACGAAGAATGGAGCACTTTAAGGAAATATTACAATGGAAAATTCTTTTTTCATTCACACGTTATTCAGCAAAATCCACCGTTATATATTGAATTATCAAAAATTTTCCGTCAAACGGATGATGCCTTTATTTCAATCTTAAATAACTTGAGAAACAATCAAATTTCGCAAGAAGATATTAAAAATTTGAATGAATATGTGCAACCTAATTTTGACCTTAAAGCCAATAAAGGTTACATTACTTTAACCACGCACAATGCCAAAGCCGATGCGATGAATGCACAGGCGTTGCAAGATTTGGAAGGAAAATTGGAAACTTTTAAACCTGATGTTGTTGATGATTTTCCTGAAAAAATATATCCAATTGAGCAAAACTTGCAACTAAAAATTGGTGCACAAGTGATGTTTGTGAAAAACGATCTTTCATTAGAAAAACGGTATTTTAATGGCAAAATGGGATTCATAAAATCGCTTTCAAAAGAGGAAATTTTAGTTCATTTTCCTGAAGAAAATAAAACAATAGAAGTTGAAAAATACGAATGGCAGAATATTCGGTACAAAGTCAACGAAATGACCAAGGAAATTGACGAAGAAGTTTTAGGAACATTTGTTCATTATCCTATAAAACTGGCTTGGGCAATTACCGTTCATAAAAGCCAAGGATTAACTTTTGACAAAGCTGCGCTCGATGTTTCACAGGTTTTTCTTCCCGGACAGGCGTATGTGGCATTATCACGATTGCGCTCTTTAAAAGGCTTGATTTTGCTTTC
>CANIFM010000238.1 GCA_947466955.1 Bacteroidota bacterium | reverse complement strand
CTAAGTGGCGGATGGAAAATTGTGAAAACTATGGGTTCAAAAATAACGAAAGTTACCGCTTTTGAAGGTGTTGTTGCTGAGTCTGCTGGTGCTTTGACATTATTTATGACAGAACATTTTAAAATCCCGGTTTCTACAACACATACTATTACAGGATCTATTATTGGTGTTGGAATAACCAAAAGAGTTTCAGCTGTTCGTTGGGGTGTAACCGTAAACTTAATTTGGGCTTGGGTTTTAACCATACCTATATCAGGGATTTTAGCAGCTTTGATTTATAGCATACTACGGTTTATTATATAAATTTTAGTAATTTTAATTTTTTAAAAAGCCATCCTAATCGGATGGTTTTTTTTTTTTTTGATCAATTCAAATGTGTGAATTATGTAAACTTTTCAAAAAATTACATAACTTTTATGAAGGCAAAATCATTCAACTTTGTATCTGATTAAACAACCCTTAAAATAATCATCATGATAACAGCTAAAACAAAAACAAAAAGTAAAATTGAAGCTACTAAAACTAAAATTGAAGTTGCTAATAAAAATTTAAACGAAATTCAAAATCGTAAAATATTTTTTGAACACGCATTGGCTAATTTAAACAACAATCCTTTTAGAATAGTAATGTTATAGTATAAAAATTTTAATTTTACAAACCATATAATTCATTACATAAGTATAAATCCACTTAAACATTTTTTGTTCGAGTGGATTTTTCAATTTTATTTTCAATTATATTTTCTTGTTAATTTGAAAATTATCAACAAAACAGTCGTTTTTCGATAATTTTTAAAATTTATTAAATAAACTTATTATCAATTTGTGAATTGTTTAAATTTTATCCAATTAAAAGAACCACCTTTGTTTTTTATAGATACCTTTTCCTTTTGACATTTTAATATCTTAAAGTGTTATTCGTAATTATTTTAATCGATTTATAGAACTAAATCCCAATGAAAATATACATCAAGTATATGGTTAGTAATCGTTGCAAAGATGTTGTTAAAGAAGAGTTGAAAAAACTTTCTTTGCACTTTGTGATTTTGGAATTGGGAACTGTTGAAATAATGGAAACTCTAACTGAAGAAAACAGGGCTTTATTACAAAAGGGATTATTAGCTTCTGGATTGGAACTAATGGATGATAAAAAAGCAATTTTAATTGAAAAAATTAAAACGATTATCATTGAAATGATTCACTTTTCTGAAGAAAATATAAAAATCAATTTTTCTGAATTTTTAAGTGAAAAATTAGATCACAACTACACTTATCTCGCCAATTTATTCTCTGAAGTTCAAGGAATCACCATTGAACAATTTATTATTTCACATAAAATTGAAAGAATTAAGGAATTAATTATTTATGGGGAACTTAATATAACTGAAATTGCTTGGAAAATGAATTATAGCAGCGTTGCACATTTATCCAATCAGTTCAAGAAAATGACAGGTTTATCGCCATCACATTTCAAGAAATTGAAAGACAAAAGGCGAAAACCAATTGAAGATATTTAGAATTAATAAATAAAACAGAATCCAGATTATCTTAAAATTAAATTAAAAATATTTTATGAAATTCTCCTTAAAAAAATCACCATACTCATTATATTTTTTTGTAATAAGCTTTATTATATTGTTTATATCCTTTTTTTACTTTCATTATCAAAAAGCATTAGAAGCAGAGAAGCTAATGACGCAATCTCAACAAATCATAATAAATAATCGTGTAATTTTAATTAACACAATCAATATTGAAACAGGATTTAGGGGTTATATACTTACGAAAGATACAAGTTTTTTAAATTATTATGATAAATCTAAAATTGATATATTACTAAATTTGAAATCAATATTTAATCTTACAAAAGATAACAAAAATCAACAAGTTCGCATATTATTATTAAAGAAAAGGATAAATGAAAAACTAATTACCGTTTTAAAAAACATTGCTTATTTTAGAAAAAATAATTTTAATACTATAGGACAAAAAAAAATATTTATTGTTGGGAAGAATCAAACAGATTCTATTAGAAAATTAATTGAAGAAATAAATAGTAATGAATTAGTACTATATAAAAAACGAAAGTTAGAAAACAATAAAGAAAATCAATATTCAAGTTTAATATTATTAACAATATTAATATTACTGATTTTAATTTCAATATTAATTATTAATAGTATAAAAAATCAAACAAAAAGAAATCATGAATTAAGTGCTTTAACCGATTCTCAAAAATCATATTCTAAATACACATTAAGCTTAATTGAGGCAAGTTTAGATCCGTTGGTAACGATAAATACAGACGGAAAAATTACGGATATGAACGAAGCCACCGTTAGAATTACTGGAATAGAACGTAATAAATTGATTGGCTCCGATTTTTTCGATTATTTTACTGAGCAACAAAAAGCAAGAGAGGTTTATCAAGAAGTTTTTGAAAAAGGATCAGTTGCCGATTCCCCTTTAACGCTTCGACACAAGGACGGAAAACTTACGGATGTATTATTTAATGGTTCGGTTTATAAAGATGATATTGGAAATGTTTTGGGTGTTGTAATTGTAGCTCGGGATATTGCTGAACAAAAATGGGCGTTAGATATACGAATTGCAAATAAAGAATTGGCCTATCAAAATGATGAAAAAGAAAAAAGAGCTGCTGAGTTGGCAATTGCAAATAAAGAATTAGAGTATCAAAATAATGAAAAAGAGAAGCGAGCCAATGAGTTATTTATTGCCAATGAAGAATTGGCATTCCAAAATAATGAAAAAGAAAAGCGAGCCAATGAGTTGTTGATTGCCAATGAAGAATTAGCGTATCAAAATGATGAAAAAGAGAAACGTGCAGCTGAATTAGTAATTGCAAATAAAGAATTGGCGTATCAAAATGATGAAAAAGAGAAACGTGCTGCCGAATTAGTAATTGCGAATAAAGAATTAGAATATCAAAATGACGAAAAAGAGAAACGTGCCAATGAATTATTGATTGCAAATGAAGAATTGGCATTTCAAAATGATGAAAAAGAGAAGCGTGCCAATGAATTATTGATTGCCAATGAAGAATTAGAATACCAAAATACGGTAAAAGAAAAGCGTGCCGCTGAGTTAATTATCGCAAATAAAGAATTGGCATTTCAAAATGATGAAAAAGAAAAACGTGCTGCTGAATTGGTAATTGCGAATAAAGAACTTTTATTCCAAACTGGCGAAAAGCAAGATCGTGCCGCAGAATTAGTAATTGCAAATAAGGAACTTTTATTTCAAACTGGTGAAAAACAAGATCGTGCCGCAGAATTAGTTGTTGCCGATAAAGAACTTGATTTTCAAAATAAAGAAAAAGAAAAACGTAAAATTGAAAATAAAGCACTAGAAGCTTACAGTAATTCCCTAAAACAGGCCTCTCAATATTCGTTGAGTTTAATTGAAGCAAGTCGGGATCCATTGGTAACGATAAATACGGAAGGAAAAATTACGGATATGAACGAAGCAACTGTGAGAGTTACGGGCATTGAACGTAAAATATTGATCGGTTCCGATTTTTTCGATTATTTTACCGATCAACAAAAAGCACGAGAAGTATATCAAGAAGTTTTTGAAAAAGGTTCTGTTGCCGATTCCCCGTTAACGCTTCAAAATAAAGATGGAAAACTTACCGATGTTTTATTTAATGGTTCGGTTTATAAGG
>CANIFM010000237.1 GCA_947466955.1 Bacteroidota bacterium | reverse complement strand
TTGAGTTCCACCTGTAGTTGCATTAGTCGTATTGGAATACCATTGATATGATAAAGTTCCAGTTCCAGTAGCCACAACAGATAAATTAGCAGACGCCATTCCAGAACAAATTGTTTGGGTTGAAATCGGATTTGTTGAAATTACCGTTAGTGGATTTACAGTAATAATTGAATATACTGGCAATCCAACACAAGTATTTAATGTAGGAGTTATTGCATAATCTGCTGTACCAGAAATAGTCCCTGAGTTAGTCAATACTTGTGCAATTGAAGTTAAACTTGAATTTGGCAAACTATTACTTGCCCCAGAAACTGTTTGTGTAACTGTCCAAGCAAAAGTCGCGCCTGCCGGAGCACTAGTTAATCCTATGTTTGTGGTATCTCCCGAACAAATTGTTGCTGGAGTTGGAGTAGCTATTGCAACTGGTACTTGATTAACAGTCACTGTAATTGCTTTAGTATTTCCTATACAACCATCTAAAGTAGGGGTTACAGTATAAATTGCTGTACCCAAACTTGTAGTAGGATTGATTAATGTTTGAATAATAGTATTTCCACTTCCGTCTGTTGCATCAGTAACATTATTTTTTACAACTGTCCAAGCAAATGTAGCTCCTGCTGGGGAACTCGACAGACTAAAATCAGAAGTTCCTCCAGAACAAATTGTTTGTACATCTGTTAGGGTGTTAGTTTGAATAAGTGTTGAAACTACTACTGGTTTTGGCTTTACACTTACTGTCGTACTAGAATTTGACGTTATTGTTCCGTTAGTTGCCGTACATGTATATGTAAATGGAGGAGTAACAGGAGTTGGAACATTTATCGGATTCTGAACATTGGAAACAAAACCATCCGGCCCAGTCCAATGGTAAGTATATCCTGATCCTGCATTAGCTAATAAATTAAAAGTACCACCTTCGCAAACAGGACCTGTATTTGTGGCTTGAAAGGCGCATGAATTATAATGCAATACAAAAGATGCAGTAGTTGAACAACCCGTTCCAGTATTTTTTATACTCATCCAAATAACTTCCCCTTCTAAACCAACATACTGTGCTGGATTTTGAACTGGTGGAGAAGAAGTGTCACCAATAAATGGATCTATATCAATTGCATCCTGTTCAAAATGGTGGTATTTTACGGCAAAAGAGCCTATTAATCCAGAAAGTACAACTGAAGTATTTGATGTTAAATCAAAAGTAGTTCCTGTACAAGCAAACAAATTTATAGGTTGATTGATTGGAGGAAGAATTGGAGGAGAAATAATTGTTGTTGCAGGCACAGGGTTCAAACAACCGGGACTTGTAGCCGAAACACTATAAGTTCCTGCAGGCAAAGGCTGATTTAAATTAGATTTTGTTCCTCGAGGTGTTGTGGTAGCTATTGGCGCCGAACCTGTAACAGGAACTGGTGGCGTAGTGCAACCCGTACACAAATAAGTCCAACTAAATGTTGTAGTAGGCCCCGTAGGATTAATAACAGAATTCAAATAATTTGCAGTAAGAGAGGTATTCGCACATGTTGAAGTGTTACCTCCAGTAATAGACAAAGGACAAAGCAAATCACAATTAGTAGAACCAGCACCTGCAGCTGCGTTATTAGTTTGGGATAAAGTAATAAAACCAGTACCACCGGCATAATTGGTAATCATCAACATATAATATTGACCAGCAACTGCATTAAGAGTAAAATCTTCTGTTGCAGCGGCTGAAAAACTACATGCATTTGTTCCGTTTTGTTGCTGAGCAATATGTCCATTTAGACCGGTAGCACCGCATGTTGGAGCCGTAAAAGGTCCCCAACAAATATAATCAACATCTAAATTGGTTTGCCCTACCGTTGTACCCTGAGCCATGTGAAAAGACATTGGTCCTGTTGTAGCTATTTGAAAATAAAACCACGTAGGTCGAGGTTGAGAACCTAAACAACCGTAATTAATTCCAGCCTCAGCATTTACAGTACTTGGCAAATGCACATTAGGATAACTAAATCCATTTCCCGCACAAGCTGGATTTGCAGTACCACATGTAAAAGCTGGGGTATTATTTTGGGCAAAAGTGTTACTGAATAATAAAAAAAATATAAACAGTATAAAATAGTACTTTTTCATTGTAACAATTGTTTTTAGGGTGGCGAAATTTACAGATTTTTATAGAATTTTTATGTTAAAATTAAAAAATATTTCAAATTGCAAGCTATCCTATACTTTTTAACATTAATTAATTAACTTTGTACCACTAAAATAATAACAATTATACTATTTTATTAATGACAAATAACGCAGATTTTCAAGACGAAATTGGAGACAATCATATTGCTACAAATGCTCAAAACCCTTTAAGAAAAGATGCTTTTGCAATTTCTGATGAGGAAAAAATTGAGCTCATCAAAAAAGATGTCGAAAATATTCTTTCAACACTTGGAATAGATTTAACGGATGACAGCATGAAAGGCACGCCAAATCGTGTGGCTAAAATGTTTGTGAAAGAACTTTTTGGCGGTTTGAATCCTACAAAAAAACCAAAAGCCTCTACATTTGAAAACAATTATAAATATGGCGAAATGTTGGTAGAGAAAAATATCACGCTTTATTCTACTTGCGAGCACCATTTGCTACCTATTATTGGTAAAGCTCACGTGGCTTATATTTCAAATGGAAGAGTTATTGGACTTTCAAAAATGAATAGAATTGTGGATCATTACGCCAAAAGACCGCAAGTTCAAGAACGTTTGACAATGCAAATTGTTCAAGAATTGCAAATTGCTTTAGGAACTGAAGATGTTGCTTGCGTGATTGATGCGAAACATTTATGTGTGAATTCAAGAGGAATAAAAGATATTGAAAGCAGTACGGTAACGTCTGAATTTGGTGGGAAATTTAAAAACGAACAAACACGCAGAGAATTTTTGGATTATATTCGTTTGGATACTAAATTTTGATTGAAAGTTTAATCGGTTGAGAAGTTTAATCGTTTAATCGCTAAAAATAAAAGGTTTAATCGGTTGAATAAGAAAAGTTTAATCGTTTAATCGCTAAAAATAAAAGGTTTAATCGGTTAAGAAGTTTAATCGATTTGATTTTTAATGGTACTCGTTTCAACGATTAACCAATTAACCAATTAACCGATTCAACGATTTAACGATTCAACGATTTAACGATTCAACGATTCAACGATTCAATGATTTAACGATTTAACGATTAACCGATTAAACAAATAAAAACATGTACATATTCTCATTTGAAAAATTAGATGTTTGGCAAAATTCGAGAGAATTTATTTTGGATATTTATAAAATTACAGTAAAATTTCCATCAAATGAAGTATATGGAATTACATCACAAATCAAAAGAAGCTCGTCTTCAATTGCAACAAATATCGCTGAGGGAACATCAAGAAAAACTAATAAAGATAAAGCTCATTTTTTAACTATTTCATATTCATCGGCAATGGAAACATTAAATCATCTAATTATTTGTAAAGATTTAGATTATTTATCCGAAGAAGATTATTTAATTTGTAGAGAGAAACTTGAAAAAATATGCAATCAAATAAACAATCTAAAGAAGTATTACCTTTCTCTAGAAAACTAAATCGTGTTTTTTTAACCCACTCAACAACTAATCAATTATACAATTACACGTTTTAACAATTACACGATTACACGATTACACGATTCAACGATT
>CANIFM010000236.1 GCA_947466955.1 Bacteroidota bacterium | reverse complement strand
TTCTTCTATCAAATGATTAGAATCTTTAGAAGTTTTAAAATAAACACCTTCAGGATTTCCTGTTTCTGAAAGGTTGAATTTTACTTCTACTTTATCAAAAGAAATCGCTCCGTTATTCATTCTATTTTCTCGCATAATTTTTGCCAATTCATCTAACTTTAATGTAGCAAAAACAATTTCGTCCGAAACTTTATAAGCATTTCCTGTGATTGAAGTTTCAATAGGAATTATATTTTCTTTGGTTTCAATGATATGTTGTGCTTCTTCATACGCAAATCGCTGATTAGAATTTATCACTGTTCTACCAAACCAACTGTTTTTAATATTCGACTTTTTATCCAATTCAAAAATAGCGGAAAAGGTATATTTTTCTTCGTTTGGACGCAAAGAACAAGCAAAATTTGACAAAACTTCGGGTAACATCGGCACCACTCTATCTACTAAATATACAGATGTTGCTCGATTATAGGCTTCATTATCTAAAATTGTTCCTTCTTGTAAATAATGGGAAACATCGGCAATATGGATTCCAATTTCGTAATTTCCGTTTTCTAATATTTTAAATGATAAGGCATCATCAAAATCTTTTGCATCTTTTGGATCGATTGTAAAAGTCAAAGTATCGCGCATATCTCGACGCTTTGCAATTTCACTTTCGTGAATTGAAGTATCTATTTTTTGAGCAAAAACTTCTACTTCTAATGGAAATTCGGCTGGTAAACCATATTCTGCTAAAATGGCGTGAATTTCGGTATTGTGTTCGCCTGGTTTCCCTAAAACTTTTATTACAGAACCAAACGGACTGTCTGCTCTTGCTGGCCAATCTTCAATGTGAACTAAAACTACATCTCCGTTTTCGGCATCGCCTAATTTGTCTTTTGAAATAAAAATATCGGTGTACATTTTTGGATTTGCAGTCGATACAAAGGCAAAATTCTTCTGAATATCAATTACTCCTACAAAATCAGTTTTCTTTCTTTCTATAACTTCAATAACTTCTCCTTCGGCACGTTTTCCTTTTCGTCTGTTATACACATACACTTTTACGGTGTCGCCATCTAAAGCGTGGTTCAAATTATTGGTCGGAATAAATACATCTTCTGCAAATTCTGGACAAACAAAATAAGCAGTTTTCCTTCCTGTCATATCTATCTGACCTTCGTAATAATCTTTACTTGCTTCTACAACTAAATATTTTCCAGGTTCTATTTCCTCTATTTTTTTTTGGGCTACAAGAATCTTTAAATCTTTAATAATTTGATTTCTACTTTGTGTATCATCTAATTCTAATTTAATTCCTATTTGCTTATAATTGAATGCTTTATTGGCATTTTGTGCTAATATTTTTACTATTTTATCTGTTAAATCAGCTTGTTTTTTGACTGGTTTTCTTAGTCTTTTACTCATAATTCTTTTCTTAAAAGTTGAAATTTACAAAATAGTTAGCAGTTGTTTGTTGATAAGTCCGAGTTTTAAAGAAAATATAACTTTTAAAAACTAAATTCTCTTACCAATGCTATTCGCAGTACCTTTATAAAAAATAAATAAAAATGGAAGAATTTGTAACTATTGCAACTTTTAATTTTCCTCACGAAATTATCGTGTTAAAATCTATTTTACAAAATGAAGGAATTGCATTTTTATTTCGCAATGAAACTTTGGTTTCTGTTAATCCATTGGCAAGTTACGCTTACGGTGGAATTGAGTTAAAAATTCATCCCAACGATTTTGAAGCAGTTCAAACTATTTTAGATGAATTGAACAACAATTTAAATATCGTTTAAATGATTTTTAAAGTTTTAATTTCTCAAATGTTATCAACAGATATATAATACAACAAAAAGAAAATTAAATTTAAAATTATTTTTTAATGGTTATTATAGAGTGTTAATAGCTACAATAAAATTATTTTTTTGAGTGTTGTTTTCAAGTTATATTTATTTACAAGAAGTTATAAACATACTTATTTTTATCTAATTAGTTCTAAAATAAGACTTTCTAAATTTTAATTAACAACGGTTAATAATCTTTATATTCTACTTTTTGTAAATAAGTTTAAATTCAAAATTTGTTAATAAAACGCAATTTTATAGTTATAACTTTTCTAAAAATTCATCAAACTAAATTAGTTTTATTCAACCCAATTTTTGATTACGAATTAATACAATACAACCTAAAAATAGTTGTAAAATTCTATATAAAGTTATGAACAGAAATTGTTAAATTAAGGTTAACTGATTATCAAACAGTTAGGAAGTGTTGTTAACATTACAATATTTTAACATTTACATTACATTAAAACCAATGAAAAAAAGTGAACTAATTGATTTTCAAGTTGTTTATAATTTATGTAAATAAAAATAATAGGAATGCAATTCTCGCTTTTCTTTTGGTAAATTTGTATCGAAAACACAATATCTTATAACTATGAAAATTTCTATCGGAAACGACCACGCTGGACCAGAATATAAAAAAGCAATTGTTGAAATGCTCAAGGCAAATGGTTATGAGGTTACCAATTACGGAACCGATTCGGCAGATAGTGTGGATTATCCCGATTTTGCACATCCTGTTGCGTTAGATGTTGAAACCAAAAAAGCAGATTTTGGAATAATCATTTGCGGAAGCGGAAATGGAATTGCAATGTCAGCCAATAAACATCAAGGAATTCGCGCTGCATTGTGTTGGATGAAAGAAATTGCGGTTTTAGCACGACAACATAATAATGCAAATATTATTAGTATTCCAGCGCGTTATACTTCAATTCCGCAAGCTGTAGAAATGGTTCAAACTTTCCTGAACACCGATTTTGAAGGCGGAAGACACCAAAATAGAGTGGATAAAATCAGCTGTTAATTGATTTAATTTTATTTTTTTAAATCTTTTTAATTCAGTTATTATACTGACGGAATACTTTTTATAAAATTATGACCAATATAGAATTCATTTCAAAATTTGTTGCTACTTCGTCAATAAACATTCAAAAAACCATTCAATTGTTGCAGGAAGATTGCACGATTCCGTTTATTTCTCGGTATCGAAAAGACCAAACCGGGAATCTTGACGAGGTTTTTATAGAAAATATAGCCAAGTTTCAGAAGGAATATGAGGTGATTGTAAAGCGAAAAGATGCGATTTTAAAATCGATTGAAGAGCAAAAAATGCTTTCGCCAGAATTAAAGCAAAAAATCCAACAAAGTTTTGATTTGCAAGAGTTAGAAGATTTTTATTTGCCTTATAAAAAGAAGAAAAAAACTAGGGCGGACGTGGCGCGAGAAAATGGATTAGAGCCTTTGGCAAAAATAATAATGGCACAAAATAATGATGATGTTGATTTTATTTCGACTCAATATTTGAATGCAAATGTGGTGAATGAAGAGGATGCGTTGCAAGGGGCACGAGATATTATAGCCGAATGGATTAACGAAAATATTTATGTTCGCAAGCAGTTGAGACGATTGTATCAGCGGAAAGCGAGCGTTGCAACCAAGGTGGTAAAGGCGAAAAAAGAAGACGAAAAGGCACAAAAATTCAATCAGTATTTTGATTGGTCGGAGAATTTAACCAAAGCACCATCGCACCGATTATTAGCGATGCTTCGTGCCGAAAACGAAGGTTTTGTAAAGCTAAAAGTGGAAGTCGATTCGGAAAATTCAGGTGCCGAAGCGTTGGAAATTATCGATGAATT
>CANIFM010000235.1 GCA_947466955.1 Bacteroidota bacterium | reverse complement strand
TTGAAAAAGGTTTAATGCGATTTGTTATTTTTGAATGACAATTTTTAATACTTTCGAATAATTAGTTGAATGCAATTGTAGTAGATAAATTCCGTTTTTCAAGTCGGTTACGTCAATTAATTTTTGATAGTCAACAAGCTCATTTTGAGAAATAATTTGTTTTTTTACCAGTTGTCCATTTATAGTAATAATGGTTACTTCTGTATCAGAATCAATCGTATTTGGAAATTGAATAGTTAAATTATTTTTTACTGGATTTGGAAAAATACTTGTTTTTTTATCTGATAAATCAAATGTATTTGTTGAAAGTGCCATTAAATAAGAAGGCCCAACTTCCGATAAAGTCAACGGATGGTTCGTCGTTGTTCCAGTTGTATAATATTCATCGCAACCCACATCTTTCAAAGTTACTGTTGAAGGACGCGGTTGTCCGCTAATATCAAACAATAAAGTAGGATCATCATCGATATTAGTAATATTCAATATAGTTGGATAACCTGCATTTGCATTATTTACAGGACTGCTTGATGATAATCCGTAATAACCCTCAGAGTTTAACGCTAAAAATGGATTTGTACTGGTCATTCCAGAAGCAATAGCAATTCCTAAAGTACCTTGATATAGGTTGCCCGCCCATGAAGTTCCTAGATTGGCATTTTTAAAAATAGAACCAGAACTCTTTTTGAAAATATTATTTGCCCAAGTATTCCGAACAGCGCCAGTTCCGCCTAAATCAATATCTCCACAATTATAAAAGGTGTTGTGAATAAAATTAATATTATCAAGATTTATTGTTCTAGGACTAGCTGTTGTTGGCGGTACTAATGGTGCAACATATAAATAAGTAACTGCATCTGCTGTACTCCCAACGCCAGAATTTTCAAAATAATTATTATAGCAATAAATATTATTGGCCTCCTTAACTCGAATTCCTCCTGCATTAATGAAGAAATTACTATAAGCCACATTATTATCTCCATTTCTGAAACAAAGCATCGCATTTTGCTGATTCGTAAATGTGCAAAAACGAATCACATTTTCTTGGCATTTTACAGATACACTTTCGCTATCGCCAAGTCCTGTATTATTAAAATAACAGTACTCGACAATTGTTCGTGATTTATTGAGGTATTCGGCGCCTAGACCAATTCGAATCGGTTCGTTTCCATTATCTCCACCCACGCCATAATAGTTTTGAAAAGAACAATATCTGATTTTATGATAACCAATAACTGACGATGTTGATATTTGTATGGTACAACCAATTTCTGCTGCAGCGGGCTTCTTTTCTAAATTACAATACGAAATTTCATTATATTGTGAACCTGCTTGAATCTCGATGTATTTTTTTGCATAATAATTACTAAAATTCAACTGCGTTATTTTATTATTACTTCCCGAAATTTTGAGTAAATAATTACTCCCTATATCACCAGAAGTGAACTGAAAACCAGTAAAAGTAATATAGTTTCCTGATATTGTAATGTCATTTGTTCCATTTAAAAACACACCGCCAGGAGTTGCGGCCATTACGGTAATATTGCTTTTTCCAATAGTAAATGTACTATTAAGATAGGTTCCATCGGCAAGAATGATACTATCTCCCGCCACTGTTGATGCTGAATTTATTTTCGTTTGCAATGCAACTACAGAATTAACATAGTAAGTAGTTGCTTTCAATGTTTGCATAATCATCAAATTAAGCAATAATAAAAAAGTAACAAATTTTAAATTTTTCATTGGAATATTATATTACTTAAATCTATTTTTTAAGGATAAATTTAATAGTTTTAGAATTCGTGTCGTTAATAATTTCAGCAAAATAAATGCCATCATTTAAATCAGACACATCCAAATTGAATGCCAATTTATCATCAGAATAATCAACTATTTCTATTTGTTTTTTTACAATTTGTCCATTTACATTAAATATAGAAATCTTGCTTTTTGCTTTGAATAAATGATTTGAATGAATTGTAATTTGAGATTTAGCTGGATTTGGAGTAATAAATAGGGAGTTTTCATTACTTATGAAATCATTTTGATTATTCAATAAAGTAGCAAGTCTATCATTTAATTGAGCAATAAACAAACTAGGAATTGCTGTTATGTGGTTTCCTTGAGAATGAATATCCCCTATTGGTTCTGTAGTTGCATCTCCAACACCTGTAATATCTGGACAGATACAACCAATAGCCCAATTTATTTCATCACCAGGCGGATCTTGAATTACCATTCTTGCTGCGTTACAATTCCAAAACATAATTTGTCCTCCAGCCCAGCCGTGTCCGCTACCCATATCCAATCGGTTTTGCACATCCATTCTTCCGTCACCAGTTAAATTATCGAATAAAATTCCTGTTGCCCAACGATGATGCGGACCAATATCATTAAGTTGAAGTGTAGAAGTATTATTATAGAAAACATTAGGCCCACACGTGCGACTTCCGTCAACATAATCATGCCTACCATTTCTAGTTGTACAATTCTGAACCAAATTGCGCTGCCCGTCAACATTAAAAGAGTATCTTCTACCGCCATCAACTGTTGATTTTGCATCTAACATTTTACAACTATCAACAGTAATAAAACTAGCGTGAGAATTTATATGAACTGCCGAATATCCAAAATAATAAACTTCTAAATTTTTCGCCCAACTATTGTAAATATTATCAAATGAGACTGCTTCCCAACCATGATTTTCATCAGTAGAAGAGGCGTAAGTAGAAGAAATTCTCATGTTTTCGATACCACATTTTTGAATTCTACTATCATTAAATTTAACCAATTCTCCCGTTGAATAAATAGGATCAATAACATCCATTATTGGTGCATCTAAAGTGATAACATTGCCATTAATATTCATTATTTTTCTTTCAGAATCCATATCATAAGCACTCGCAGTCCAATCTGTTGTTGTTGGATCATTAGGAATAATTGAAGTTAGTAAATTCATTCCCAACAAACTTATCCATGCGTCATTAGGAATTCGATGAACAAAAACTTTATTACCAATAGCAAAAGTATGTCCCGAAGCAACTGTAATTTGCTTTGCACCAATTGGCACATATAAATCTGTTATAGCTTTTCTAGTTGAATTTGCAGAATTGTAGGCCGTTCCAGAACCTCCAATAAAATCAAATAGTATATGTTGCGATGTTTTAGTTGCAATAAAATTAGTTCCACTTCCACTAAAACCAGATCCACGAAGTACAATTCCACTTGCTGAAATAGTAACCGTATCACTAATATTATAGGTTCCCGCTGTGAAAAGAATTGCGCCCCTAAAACCATTTGCATCTAATGGCATTGCTGCCACTTGATTTATAGCATTTTGTATGTTAGCTAAATTATCTCCAGCAACAGGATTTACAGTAAGTACGACCCCAACTGTTGGAATTGGCACTTCACTATTCATGTAACCCACCGCACTAAAATCGGGAACTACATTTCCTTTAAGATCGGCAGTATATACCAAACGACCATTGGCTCCAACAGAAACCAAACTTGACGTTTGAGCATGACTATTTCCTTGTAATAATACAATTATTAGAAATACAAGGAAATAGTTTTTCTTCATTTTTACAATTATGTGAAACTATTGTTTCGTTTCTTGACTCTTAAAAAATGCAATCATTTTTGATTTTAAACCCGCTGAAATGGAAGTGTAATTTTTATCATTTACAACATTTACTTTTTCCAAAGGATCTTTTACATAATCATACATTTCAGAAGCATAAAC
>CANIFM010000234.1 GCA_947466955.1 Bacteroidota bacterium | reverse complement strand
TTTCCGTCAAAAAGCATAATTCCAGCACTGTCATATCCTCTGTATTCGAGTCTTTTCAAACCTTTAATAACAACTGGATACGCTTCTCTAAATCCTATGTAACCTACAATTCCACACATGCTTTATTTATTTTATTTGGTTAATGTTTTATTAATTTGGTTTAGTATAATATATTTCTAGTTTTAATCTTTTGGCATAATTTGGATCCACACTTGGAATGTTATTTCCAAACAAAACAGTTCCAAGCGGATTCATTACTGATGCAGTTGGAATTCTATTTACGGACCCAAAAGTAGGCGTTTTTAATTTAGAATTCAAAGAATTCGCAATCGATTCTGTAACGACTAAACCTAGTCTTACATTAGTTGAATCTTTACTAATCAAATTCCTAAGATGATTTGTTAGTCTGATTTTGTATTTAATTCCGCGTTTATCAACAATTGAACTTTCCGTTTCTTTTTCTAGTATTCCACCGTGAGAGTATTTATTATATTTTGCATTTGAAGCTACTGAATTATCCATATAATAATCAATTATTGGACGATGGTTATTTAAATCATACAAATAAATTCTGTTAGGTTCAGAAGCGCCTGTCATTTTAGATTTATCAACATAAAAAGTCAAATTTGCTTCGTTTACTAATAGTTTTTGACCGTCAATAGGATTTCTCAATTCATCTAATTCATCTGAAACTCCATTAGGACCGTCGGTTAATGAATAACCTCTAACATCTTGATCGCCAAAAAGTTTAATAATAGTCATAGAGCCATCACCTCCTTTTGGGTACAAATTATAGGCGCCAGTTGTTGTATTTGAATTTGAAGTAACCCCTGAAGTATATTGGGTGTTATAGTCATTTTCTAATAAATTTACAGAACCACCACTTAAACTAATTCCAAATTTTCTTTCCTTTGTAGAAACAATACCTGTTGAACTAGTTACGGTTACATTATAAGTTACAATAATTTTTCCTAATCTAATGTTCAACAAAGCTAAACTTCCTAATTCAGATGAAGTCGCAGAATTATCCGCTTTTAAGTATATGCCTCTAAAATATTCTTTAAAAACATTGTTGTTTATGAATTTTCCTGATGCTCCAACTCCAAATAATTTATCTTGAAAAAATTGATTTCTAAGTTTCAAACGCATTCCTGGAACTGATCTTGTATCAACAACCTCAACGCCATCAACAGTTTTGTAAGTCTTAATTTCATCTGCGCTATATAGAAACTCATCATTTTGACTTGCATTAGTATCGTCATTTAATCGATTCGGATTTTTTACAACATCAAAATCTGACGTAGCTCCTGAATAATAGGTTTGAGAAGATAGAAAACCCAAAGAAGCGTCATAGTCTCTTAAGTAATAATTTGATTCGTAAACACTCAATTTAATTTTGTTGAATACTTTTTTGTCATTTGCGGTTACAAATCCATGAACAGAGTCCAATTCGTAAGTGTGATTTCCAGTTGTGGCATCGGTAGCTACTAAATGACTAAAATAAGGCAACGAAAGTTCTACTTTTGTAACAATTGGATTGGTTCCAATGGTTTGATTTACAGTATCTAATACTACTTGTGTTACAACACTAGCTCTTGTTTTTCCAAAAAACGGATTGTTATAATATCCAAGTGCATTAATAGTAAGATTGCTTGTTTCAACTGATCCTGTTGCTTCATTATAGGCTATTACTGTTTTTGATTCATCTTGAATAAGTCCAAAATGGTCATTGCCAATAACATCGGAACCAATCTCATTAAAATCTTTATCGCAAGAAGCAAAAAAAGTAACAATACTAACTAAAAAAAGTAATTTTAAAAAAGAATTATTTTGCATATTTATATAAAAAATATTATTATTTAACTAAATTCTTGTAGAAGTTAGTATAAACTTCAGCGAACTTGTCTTTCGGTGTGAAAGGTAAAAAAGGTTTCTCTGAAGATTCTATAAATTTTGTTAAACTTGGAGACAAGTTTTCAGTGGCAATAATCACAGCATCAGAATGTGCAATTGTCGCCTTAATTATATTTTCATAATCAGGATTTTCTAAGTAAGAAACACTTGTCTCAGGAACGCCGTCATATTTAATTTTATTAATCATTTCAGGGTTTAAAGTACCTTCAAATGATTGACTATAGACCGAAGTTATGATTTTTGTGTCTGAAAACAAAGCTTCGTCCTTATAATAATGTTTCAAATAAATTGGCAACATTGCTGCCATCCATCCATGAACGTGAATAATATCTGGAACCCAATTCAGTTTTTTTACCGTTTCTACAACTCCTTTTGCAAAGAAAATTGCGCGTTCGTCATTATCTGGAAATAAAACTCCGTCTTCATCTGTAAAAGTTGCTTTTCTTTTGAAATATTCGTCGTTATCAATAAAATATACCTGAATTCTTTCTTTTGGTATAGAAGCCACTTTGATAATCAATGGCATATCCAAATCATTTACAACTAAATTCATTCCAGACAACCTAATTACCTCATGTAATTGATGCCTTCTTTCATTGATATTACCATATCTTGGCATGAAAATTCTAATCTGTCCGCCTTGATCATTTACCATTTTTGGCACATCATAAGACATTAGAGAAACCTCGTTTTCAGCTAAGTAGGGCACTACTTCAGATGATACATACAATATCCTCTTATCTTCCATATTAAAATTCAGTATTACTTATTGTAAATAAAAAACATGCAAATTTACAAAAATTTATGCAGTTAATAACTAAAATCTTAAGTTTGCACAATATTTCAATAAAATAACATGCTCATTTTCGACAGACAAATAGCTTTAATAGAGCATATAAAACATATTTCCAGTTCAAAAACATCTATTGGATTTGTTCCAACAATGGGGGCATTACATGAAGGACATTTGTCTTTAGTAGAAAATTCCTTAAAAGAAAATTCTATAACAGTTGTAAGTATTTTCGTGAATCCTACGCAATTTAACAATCCAGAAGATTTAGAAAAATATCCTAAAAACTTAGAAAGCGACCTTGAAAAATTAAAATCTGTAAGCGATAACATACTTATTTTCGCACCAAATGTGGATGATATTTATGAAGGAACAACCATTTCTAAACACTTTAATTTTGACGGTTTAGAAAATCAAATGGAAGGAAAATTTCGTCCAGGACATTTTGATGGAGTTGGTACAATTGTAAAACGTTTATTCGAAATTGTAAAACCTACAAATGCGTATTTTGGCGAAAAAGATTTTCAGCAATTACAAATCATAAAAAAATTAGTTGAAAAAGAAAACTTACCTATAAATATAGTGAGTTGCCCAATTTTCAGAGAAAATAATGGACTCGCAATGAGTTCACGAAACGAAAGGCTTTCGCCAAATGAAAGAGAATCCGCCGCAATTATTTATAAAATAGTATTGGAAGTAAAATCAAAATTTAATTCCGAATCCATTTCAGAAATAAAAAGTTGGGTTGAACACGTTTTTGAAAACCAAAATAATTTCAAATTAGATTATTTTGAAATTGCTGACGAAGCTACTTTATTACCTTGTGAAGATAAAACTGACACAAAAAAATACAGAGCTTTCATTGCAGTTTTTGTTAACAATATAAGATTGATAGATACCGTTTCATTAAATTAATTATCTTTGCAAAATGCAAATTCAAGTAGTAAAATCTAAAATACACCGCGTTAAAGTAACCGGAGCCGATTTAAATTATATCGGGAGTATCACTATTGACGAGGCTTTAATGGAGGCTTCAAATATTATTGAGGGCGAAAAAGTTTC
>CANIFM010000233.1 GCA_947466955.1 Bacteroidota bacterium | reverse complement strand
TTACGGTGTTTTGGACTATTTTTTACGGTGTTTTTTATTATTGAAGTCTCAATAAAACATAAAACCCAGAAAGAATATGGACTATAGTATGATTACTTTTTCAAAATATTTTTATTTACACCTTGGATAATCTTAGCAACCACTTTTACTATTCTTTATCCCCAAAAATATATTTTCAGAATACAATGTAATATTAGGTAGCTCCTTGAAAAACAAATACTTCGTCTGTTCAATCTTTTTAAGTTTGTTCGCATCGAGAGATTGTGTCTTTCGATATGATTGGTGCCAAATTTTTTTACGCTATGTATTTTCTTTGCGATGAGGTATTTATAGTGTTTCAACCCATCTGTAAAAATGGTTTTGGGTTCCGCTAATTTTAAGGTTTTCAACACAACATTCAACGTTTTATTGGTTCTTGCGCCTATATTAAAACTAACGATTTTTTTCGTTTCCCGTTCCAATGCATAAACAATCCAGATTAATTTATCTTTTCTTTTAATGAAGGTGCGCATTTCATCTACTTCATACGACTTTCCCATAGGAATGGGTGGTACTTTTATTTTCATAGCAATGGTGAGAATACGTTTTAATAATGTGGTAGTGGTTATTTGCAATATTCTTGCAGTATTTCTAATTCCTAATCCTTCTTTTGTGAATTGAATAATTTTAGTATTCATCCAAGGATAATAGGCATTATTGGTGTAAAAATCAATACATCTCTTTTTACAAGATTTGCAAAAATACTGTTGTTTTCTGTTTGAAGTAAAGCCATTTTTTATAATGTTATGTGATTTACAACTTGGGCAAATTTTAGTATCACTAACTTTGATACATGAAGTGTCGTTTACTACCATTTTCTTCGATTTAAGACTGTTTATAACCTAAAAACGAGCCTGTTATTAGGCTCGTTTTTATTACAAATTTATATTTATTTATTGATTTTCAATAGTTTAACCTTGAATAGTAGAGGCATCACTAACTTTGATACATTACCCACTTTGCGGGGCGGGGATTATTTTGAAGTTTTAATTTTGAATATGAATATTTTCGCTAATTTATTAAAAATCATTAATGTCCGATAAAAAATAAAAACGCTAGTTTTTGTTTTTTATCTAATTGTTATTCAATTACTTAATTTTTATATTTTGTCATTTCCATAAACAAGGCATCAAAAAAAGGATAGTTGTTCTATTTCAGCTTTATCGATAATCCAGTCTTTTTCAGGATTTTCTAAAAATTTCATCAATTGAATATAATTGAAAAGATGGATTTTACAAAAACTAACCAAGTTTGAAAATGCCCAACTTCTTTTTAACCTCTTTTTTATCACGGCTATTAGTAAATTGACAATTAAAACACAATATATCTGTATTTTAATGGCGTTTTCGTTGTCTCCTAAAAAATATCTCAACGGAAAATTTTGTTTGAGCTGCTTGAAAAGCAACTCGATTTGCCATCTTATTTTATATAAAGCAGCTATTAAATCAGCCCTTAACTCAAACAAATTCGTGATAAATTCAAATTCTCTTTTGTTTTCTCGGTCATAAAATTTTACTTTTCTAACCTTTAACTTCGATATTGTTTTGCCGTCCTTAACATCTATTTCAATAATTTCATCTTGCAAAACGCCACTGTGAATGTTCTCTGGAATCTCTTTAATTTCTAATTTTTCATAAACCGCATTGTCTTTTATTCGGGTTACAAATCCTGTTTTATTGTCCGTAAAATGCTTGAAAGCCTTGTAATCATTATATCCTTTATCAAAAACATAAATGGTATTATCATCACATTTTAATTTCTTTAAAAAGTTATGGTCGTGTGTTGTAGCTGGGCTAAACCAAACTAAACTTGGAACTTTTTCATCGGCATTGATTACAGTATGAACTTTAATCCCACCCTTACTTTTTCCGTCTTTTGCTTTTCTACCAACGCAACTCAAAATATCTTTAAACAAGCTAATTGTTGTGCTATCGACAATTTTCACTTGTTTTTTTAAAACATCTAGGATTCGGCTGTCCGACAAAACCGAACCATACTCTCGCAAGAGTTTATTGTAAATATCTTCAAAAACTTCAACCTTTCTTTTCTTATTTGCATCGGATAAAGTACTTCGTTTTGGAATATGACTCAACTGAAAACTTTCTGTTTTACCAGACAAACCAAGCATTGCTCCAGATACTTCTCGAAGTGAATTACACTTGGCAAACGAACAAAAAAGCATACTTATCAAGTGGTCTTTTGTCTTAAAACGCTTTACATATCTGTCAGAATCGCTCTTTTTGACCGCATCTTTTATTATTTTATCATCAATTAAAGAAATCAGCTGTCCGAAAACAGATTTACTAGAAAAATAATTACTTTTGCCCATCGTTATTTGAATTTTGCAACTCGAAATTACGATTTTAATTGAGAAGCCATTTTTATGGCTTCTTTTTTATTTACTTTTATCGGACAACAATGATTAAAAATAATATCCTATTCTTCTATCAAATAAAATTTTCTATCATCAATTAATATACATTTTTCATCAGAACACTTATTAATTTTTACTTTTTGTAGGATATTTTTTTTATACGTGAATGATTTTATTTTTCCGTTTATTATTTCCCATGTATCTGAAAGCGTTGTAATCTCACTTCTATTTGGATATCCTCCTACGATTTCTTTTGTAGATTTTATATAAAGAAGCACAGTGTCTTTTTTTAATTCGTACCTACCATTTATACTCAACACTCTATTTAAACCGTTATAACCATCGGGTTTAAATTCAAAATTACCATTTTTATAGAACTGATAAGTATCATGGTACATTGATGTCACTTCTGAGCTATCGGCTTGCCAAATACCTTCAATATTTTTTTCTAATACCTGTCCAAAGATAAAATTTCTAAATAATAATATTAAAATTAATAAAGTATATCTATTTGTTTTCATAGTTTATTTTTTTAAAATATAAAATGTTTTCTCTTTCTTTTTACTAATTGAACCATTTAAAGATGTGAATCCCGAATATTTTTTGGGTCCAATATTAGACACTTGCCCTTTTGAAATGTTTTCACCTGTTGAATATGTTAGAATATGACCGTGCCCTGGTTCTATAACTCCAACTATTGACAATCCTCCATTTTTGGCATTTGTTTCTGCTGTTTTTTGGTCAACCTTAATAAAATTATTGTTGTCTCCATTATTTAAAGTCCCCATCATTGTATTTGCATTACCGTTAATTTTTACTGAGGGATTATTTGTTGCTGAGGCAACAGTATTTAATATGCATTGAGTAGCTTGATTACAATGTGTATCTCTATCATTTGGTCCATTTGCAAATTGTTGAAGAGAAGGATTATCTATATTTAACTTTTGCTGCTCTTGTATTGCAGTTGTCAAATTAACTACGTTTTTTCCACCTTGCTTTTCATCATAACCTGTAAATTCGTAATGTAAATTAACTCCCTTTCCATTTTGTTTATAAACAGCATTTGAGCCATCATCAACATGGTTCACTAAATTGCCACTCTTATCGTAAAAGTCACTTGGTGGTTCAGAGCTCATACCAGTAGGGTCAATCATATTAATTGGATTATTATTACAGTAAGTATATGGGCTTGTATTTGGATATTTCTCCGCCAGCGGGTCAACACTCAACCAAATACTCACTCTCGGGTCATAGTATCTAGCCCCGTAATAGTAAAGCCCCGTCTCTTCATCCAGCTCCTTGCCGTTAAACTTATAAGGCGTATTATAATAATTGCTACCCAACTGCTCCGCCATAGTTTCTCCAAAAGGTAAATTTAAGAAAAATTGGTACGCATTGCCATTATAATCTGTTAAAAATGTACTTGTCCCTAAATGGTCGGGGTGAAGCCC
>CANIFM010000232.1 GCA_947466955.1 Bacteroidota bacterium | reverse complement strand
GAACCTATATTATTTTTAAGAAACGTAACCATTTACCAAGAAGAAAAAGTCATTTTATCAAATATTAATTTGGAAGTGAATCACGGTGAATTTATTTATATAATTGGAAAAACAGGTTCTGGAAAAAGTAGTTTTATGAAAACTTTATATGCCGATTTACCTTTAATTGAAGGGCAAGCGAGCATTGTAAACTTTGATTTGGCAACTTTAAAAGAAGATGACATTCCTTATTTGAGAAGAAAAATAGGAATTGTATTTCAAGATTTCAAATTGTTACCAGACAGAACGGTAAACGAAAATATGCTTTTTGTTTTGAAGGCTACCGGTTGGACAGATCCAATAGAAATGCAAAACAAAATCGATGAAGTTTTGGATAAAGTGGATATGAAAGCGTTTGCTTCAAAAATGCCGCATCAATTGTCAGGTGGCGAGCAACAAAGTGTAGCAATTGCGCGTGCTTTATTGAACGACCCCGAATTAATTTTAGCAGATGAACCAACAGGAAACCTTGATCCTCAGACAAGTGTAGAGGTTTTAGAAGTTTTACGAAAAATTAATGCTGCTGGAAAAACGGTAATAATGGCGACACACGATTATGCACTTTTGATGAAATTTCCATCAAAAACATTGAAATGTGAAGACAGTAGTATTTTTGAGGTAGTTCAAAAAACGGTTTAATGTTATCGATTCTCATTCCAATATACAATTACAACGCCTTTCCATTAGTTTTGGAACTTCACAGGCAATGTTTGGAATGTGAGATTGAGTTTGAAATTTTATGTCAAGATGATTCATCTGGTTCTGATATGAATATAGAAAATGAAAAAATAAATTTCCTTTCAAACTCAAATTTTAAAACTCTTAAGAATAATATTGCACACAGAGAAAATAGGAACTCCCTTGCAATTAGTGCAAAATACGACTTTTTTCTATTTATTGATGGTGATTCAAATATGATTAGCAAAAATTATATCGCTAATTATATTTCAAATTTAAAAGGTTTCGACGTCGTTTATGGAGGAAGACTTCATCCTGAAAATTGCCCGTCTGACAATCAAAAACTTCGTTGGAAATATGGAAAATTCATTGAAGATAAAACCGTAGAAAATAGAAAAAAAACTCCTTTTCAATCTTTACTATTCAATAATACAATAATAACAAAAGAGAGTTTTAATAAGGTGAAATTTGATTCTCATTTAATAAAATACGGTCACGATGACACGCAGCTTTCATACCTACTTAGTCTATTGAATGTAAAAGTTAATCATATTGACAATCCTATTGAACACGGAGATATTGATACAAATAGTGCTTATTTGAAAAAATCAAAAAGCTCAATTGAAAATCTAATTTATTTATACGAAGATAAAAAGATAACTCAGAATTTTTCTAAACTAATTTCTCTATTACTACTTTTAAATAAATTGAAATTAACTTATTTTGTTTCTAAATTTTATTTGTTATTTGAAAAAGTAATCTTCAAACAATTGGAAGGAAAAAATCCAAGTTTATTTGTTTTTAACCTTTTTAGAATTGGTTATTTATGCAATTTATATAACTCTAAAACTACGAATTAGCCTTTGTTATTATATTCTTAAACAATGTATCCCAAAGCGGCATAATTGTATCAATATTATATTTTAAACTGCTTATTTTTGCCTTTTTTCCCATTTCAAATCGCTTTTCTTTATCAGAAATTAAAAATTCAACAGCATTAATATAATCGGATTCATTTCCGTTTTCAATTAAAAAACCATTTTCATTATTAGTAATAATTGCTCTTGGTCCACACGGACAATCATAGGCAATACAAGGCAATCCCGATTCCATTGCTTCAATTAAAACCATTCCAAAACCCTCAAAACGGGAAGTCAATAAATATATGGAAGCCTCTTGGTATTTTAAATTAATATCTTTAACGGGGTCAAAAAAAGTAACATTATTATTAATAATTAATGTGGTTGCTAACTTTTGTAAATCCAAATTGTCATTTGATTTACCATAAATATCAAGATGCCAATTGGGGTGATTTATCACTACTTTTTGCCAGATTTTAAGTAATCGGTCAAATCCTTTTTCATAAACGTGACGACCAACAGCAATAACTTTATTAGCTTTTAAATCAGCCACTTTATTTGAAGAAAACCACAAAGGATTTGGAATTGCAACTCCGTTTTGAATGTTCCATTCCTGAATGCTTTCATTCGTTTCTACAACAAATTTATTGAATTTTTTAGCACTAAATTTTTTAAATTTAGCAATACTATTTGCTTTTATTTTTGAAATAAATGATTTATTATTTTCTTGTTTTTCAACGTTTAAGGAACTGTGAATTTCAAGAATAATCGGGATTTTGGTTTTAAGAATAAAAGGAATTAAAAAAACTTTGAAACCATTGTCACAAACAACAATTATATCTGGTTTTAAATTTTTAATGTTTTCTAAAATGGATTTTCGATAGGTTTTTAAAAATTGAAATGGATTTCCTTTCAAAAGCATGTCATAAAAACCTGTTTTCTTATTATAATCATAAAACAAAGGGGAATTGCCATTGTTTTGGGTAAGAATATCAATTTGATAATCCCATTTTTCAATAAGGTAATTCGTTTTAATCGCAAGAACTCGGGCGACACCGCCTTCATTATTTATATTTGGAACTACATATAGAATTTTCATTATTTTGTATTCAAAAATTCATTATAATCTCGAATATAATCGGATTCATCAAAAATATCCGAAGCTATAACTAGACAAACTGCACCAGAAGAAAAATTTTCTAATTCACGCCAAATGCCTGTTGGAATGTGCAACCCAATATTAGGTTTATTTAATAAATAGCTCTTTTTATCGTTACCATCATTAACAGTAACTTCAAAACTTCCGCTTAATGCGATTAAAATTTCGTGTTGATTAATATGGGAATGACCACCGCGAAAAGCAGTACTTGGAACATCAAAAAGGTAATAAATTCTTTTGAATTCAAATGGCAAAATATCATTTTGAACAAAAGCTAAATTGCCTCGTAAATCTTCAACTGTTGGAATCTGAATTAGTTGTAAATCGCTAATTTTCGTCATATATTAATTATTAATTTTCATTAAATCCAACCATTGTTTTCCAATATTTTCTATTGAAAAATGACTGATACTTTGAAACGCATTTTCTTTACAAAACGTATATAATTTATCCTCTTCAACAAATAAATTCATTGCTTCTGTAAGTTTTTGATCGTTTTGGTTTTCAACTAAAAGTCCATTTTGTTTGTCCAAAATCATTTCGCTAGGCCCAGATAAACAATCAAAAGAAATTACGGGAACTTCGCAAGCCAATGCTTCTAAAATTACATTTGGCAAACCTTCATTTAAACTGCTTAGAACAAAAAATTTAGCGTTTTTTAAATATTTATAAGGGTTTTCTTGAAATCCTAGAAAATGGACTTTTTCTTCAATATTATTTTGCTTAGCCAATGATTTTAATATTGAAATTCGTTCGCCATCGCCTAGTAAAACAAGATGAATATTATTAGTTGGCAAAATAGAATTAGAAAAAGCTTCAATCAATTTATCAAACTGTTTTACATTGGTTTCCATTTGTCCAATTCCTATAATATATTCAAAATTCACATCAATAGTTTCGATGGATTTAGACTGAATTTCTTCAATATTTATAGGATTATAAATCGTTTGAACGTTGTTTAAATGATGTTTAAATTCAATTAATTCTTTCGCTTTATTAGTGATTACAACCATTTTATAACAATCTTGGTGCATAAAACGAGTTAAAAAAGACCAATTTGGCATATAATTATCAATCAAATAACTGTGAACAGTGAAAATCGTTTTAGATTTATAAAGCCATTTTGCAATCAATAGTTCTTGAATTGG
>CANIFM010000231.1 GCA_947466955.1 Bacteroidota bacterium | reverse complement strand
GGAGATGCCATTTGTCAAAAACAAGATATTTTCAAAGGATTAATGTGGTTTGCTTATACCAATAATTTCGCCAATTGGCACGTATTGAAAATTGAGCAGGTTAACGAAATTATTGCTGAAAATAAATTAAAAAACAAAGTTTCATCACTTGAAGATTTTGCTTTGGAAATCGTTGCTGAACCTGAAAAAGATTTCAATAATGCAATGGGACAAGAAAGTTTAACACGATTTGATCAGCCTAAGAAAAAGAAAAAATCGAATAGAAATAACAAACGTCCAAGTGAAAATGCAATCGTTGCTAATAATAATCGCCCAGCGCAGCCAAAACAACAGGCAAAACAACAGCCTAAACAGCAGGCAAAACCAGCTGGAGACAATAAAATTAGACCCAACGAAAACAAAATCAGACCTAACGAAAACATCATTAAACCTGCTATTAAAAATGAGCCTAAAGAGTAGTTTTCTTTTTATTCTAATTGCTGGACTCTTGATTTCTTGTGATAAAAAGAGAGTTTTTGACGAATATAAATCGGTTGGAAGTGCTTGGAATAAAAAGACTGTTGTGAGTTTTGATCTTCCAAAATTAGACACCTTAAAAAAGTATAATTTGTATGTAAACTTGCGTGCAAACGACGATTATAAATTCAATAATTTGTTTTTAATCGTTTCATTAGAACAACCTAACGGACTCACAAAAGTAGATACATTAGAATATCAAATGGCAGATGTTGATGGAACTTTGCTTGGCGATGGTTTCTCGGATTTGAAAGAAAGCAAACTTATTTACAAAGAAAAAGTTCAGTTTAAAGCTTCGGAAAACAATAAAGTCCACATCAAGCAGGTCGTACGTCAAACTGGAAAAGTCGTTGGCGTAGAAAATTTAGAAGGAATTACAGAAGTTGGTTTTAGAATAGAATCATTAGATTAAAAATATGGCAGTTAAAAAAAACAATGCTCAAGGTAAAGACATCGAACACTACAAAAAGAAATTTTGGAAGATCTTTTTTTACGGTCTTGGAGGCTTTTGTGTCTTTTTCCTATTCGCTTCTTGGGGACTTTTTGGATCAATGCCATCTTTTGAAGATTTAGAAAATCCAGATTCAAATTTGGCTACAGAAGTTATCTCTTCTGATGGTGTAACTATTGGGAAATTTTACAACGAAAATAGAACTTCCATAAAATACCAAGATTTACCAAAACACCTTGTTGATGCATTGGTGGCAACCGAAGACGAACGTTTTTATGAACATTCTGGAATTGACGGACGAGGAACTTTGCGCGCTGTTGCAAGTTTGGGGACGAGTGGAGGAGCAAGTACTTTGACGCAGCAATTAGCCAAACAATTATTTCACGGGGAAGGTTCAAAATTCTTGCCTTTTAGAATCGTTCAAAAAGCAAAAGAATGGATTATCGCTATTCGTTTAGAAAGACAATATACTAAAAATGAAATCATTGCAATGTATTTCAACAAAGCCGATTTCATAAATACAGCTGTCGGAATTCGTTCGGCGGCGAAAGTTTATTTCAATAAAGAACCTCGTGATTTAACTATTAGTGAAGGCGCAATGTTGGTTGGAATGCTAAAAAATCCTTCATTATTTAATCCAATTCGCAGACTTGAAAAAGTACAAAACCGAAGAAATGTGGTTTTGGGACAAATGGTAAAAAACAACTTTTTATCAGAAAATTTAAAAGCTACATTAGAAAAACAACCTATCATTCTAGACTTTCACCCCGAAAGCCACAAAGATGGAATTGCAACCTATTTCCGTGAATATCTTCGTGAATTTATGAAAAATTGGCTCAAAGAAAATAAAAAACCAGACGGTTCTGAATATGATATTTATAGAGATGGGTTAAAAATTTACACGACAATCGATTCAAGGATTCAAACCTATGCAGAAGAAGCTGTTACAGAGCATTTAACCAACTTACAACAAGAATTTTTCTCGCAATCTAAAACCAATAAAAACGCACCATTTGTAAATATTTCACAAATAGAAACAGATAAAATTTTGATGCAATCGATGAAAACCTCTGATCGATGGAGAGAATTAAAATTGCAAGAAAAAAGTGACAATGAAATCATTAAATCTTTTGGAATAAAAACTAAAATGACCGTCTTTACTTGGAAAGGAGAACGTGATACAATTATGACGCCAACAGATTCAATTCGGTATTACAAACATTTTCTTCAAACAGGTTTAATGTCAATGGAGCCACAAACTGGTCACGTGAAAGCGTGGGTTGGTGGAATAAATTACAAATATTTTCAGTACGATCACGTAGCTCAAGGCGCACGACAAGTAGGTTCTACATTCAAACCCTTTGTTTATGCAACCGCAATTGAGCAGCTAAATATGTCGCCTTGCGATTCCATAATCGATTCGCCATTTACAATTCCTGTTGGGCGTCACCACGTAACCGAAACTTGGACACCGTCAAATTCCGATAATAAATACCGTGGAATGGTAACTTTGAAAAAAGCATTAGCCAACTCAATAAACACCGTTTCAGCTAAATTAATGGACAAAGTTGGTCCAGAAGCTGTAGTTGCATTGGCACATAAATTAGGAATAAAATCCGAAATTCCATTGCAACCATCCATCGCCTTAGGTGCCGTGGACATTACCGTTGAAGATATGGTTGCCGCTTATAGCACGTTTGCAAACCAAGGCGTTTACATCAAACCACAATTTATTACAAGAATTGAAGATAAAAACGGAGTAGTTCTTTACGAACCAATTCCAGAATCGCACGATGTTTTGAATAAAGACATCGCTTTTGCAGTGATAAAATTATTAGAAGGCGTCACCGAAGAAGGCTCTGGCTCTCGATTGAGAACTCAAGGCGGCGGTTATGGCTACGAAAGAGTTACCGGTTATCCGTATGTTTTTACCAACCCAATTGCTGGTAAAACTGGAACCACACAAAATCAATCCGACGGGTGGTTTATGGGAATGGTCCCCAACCTTGTCACCGGAATTTGGGTGGGTTGCGAAGACCGTTCAGCACGTTTCAAAAGCATCACTTACGGTCAAGGAGCCGTTGCAGCACTGCCAATTTGGGGGATTTTAATGAAAAAATGCTACAACGACGAAACGCTAACCATCTCTAAAGAAGACTTTGAAAGACCCGATAATCTTTCTATAAAAGTAGATTGTTGGTCGCCGTCAGTCAAGAAAGATTCTACAGAAACCGAACAAAATACAGACGAATTTAGTTTATAATTTTTTTTGGAGCTATTTCCAGCTGTTCGTTACAATCCGCAAAATTGTTCGTACCTCACAATTTTGCGGAATTTCCACTGCCATCTGGGCTAGGGTTTTCGGTATAAATGATAAAATAAGAACAAAATAAAGTTGCTTACTTTTGTATAACTATGAAAGAATTTCCAAAAGCATTAACCTCTAAATTAGAACAACGAACGGCAAACAATTCTTTGCGAAAGCTGTCGTTGCCGAATACTTTAATTGATTTTGCTTCCAATGATTATATTGGATTTGCCAAGTCGGAAACTATTTTCAATGAAACACATTCGTATTTAATTGAAAATAAAATCATCCAAAACGGTGCTACGGGCTCCAGATTATTGTCAGGAAATCATAAAATATATGAAGAAGCGGAAAATTATATTGCAAAATTTCATCAATCAGAAAGTGCTTTGATTTTCAATTCTGGTTACGATGCTAATGTGGGTTTTTTTGGTGCTGTTCCGCAACGCAACGATATTATTTTATTTGATGAATTATCACACGCGTCGATTCGTGATGGAATTCAACTTTCAAATGCCAAATCCTATAAATTTCAACATAATGATTTTGAAGATTTAGAAAGATTACTTCTTAAACTATCAACCGATAACCAACAACCAACAACCATTT
>CANIFM010000230.1 GCA_947466955.1 Bacteroidota bacterium | reverse complement strand
CCTGGAGTTCCAGGTGCGCCAAATCCTAATAAAATAACTCCTAATGCTGGAGGTGCTGGTGGAGGTTTCAACGCCAACAGAAGTGCAAGACCTGGATTCGTAAAAGGAGCTAGACCTGCAATTGTTGCCAAAGTTGAGCCAACAGAGGAAGAAGTAAAAAATCAAATCCGTGAAACTTTAGAAAAACTACAAGGAAAAGGTGGTAAATCTAAAGCAGCAAAATACAGAAGAGATAAAAGAGATACGCACCGTCAAAAATCGGATGATGAGCAAAGAGCCATTGATGAAGGAAGTAAAACTATAAAAGTTACTGAATTTGTTACTGTTGGTGAAATTGCAATTATGATGGATGTGCCAATTACAAAAGTAATTGGAACGTGTATGTCACTTGGAATAATGGTTACGATGAACCAACGTCTTGATGCAGAAACATTGACAATTGTAGCCGATGAATTTGGATATGAAGTAGAATTCATAACCGTTGACATTGAAGAAGCGATTCAAGTGGTTGCTGATAAAGAAGAAGATTTAGTGTTCAGGGCGCCAATTGTAACTGTAATGGGTCACGTCGATCACGGAAAAACTTCATTATTGGATTATATCCGTAAGGAAAATGTTATTGCAGGAGAATCTGGAGGAATTACCCAACATATTGGAGCTTACGGAGTAACATTAGATGATGGACAAAAAATCGCATTTTTAGATACACCAGGTCACGAGGCATTTACTGCAATGCGTGCCCGTGGAGCTCAAGTTACCGATATTGCAATCATTGTAATTGCTGCGGATGACGACATAATGCCACAAACTAAAGAAGCAATTTCTCACGCTCAAGCAGCGAATGTGCCAATCATTTTTGCAATCAATAAAATTGATAAGCCAAATGCTAATGTTGAGAAAATAAAAGAAAAATTAGCAGGCATGAATTTACTTGTTGAAGATTGGGGTGGAAAAATTCAATCGCACGATATTTCTGCAAAAGTAGGAACAGGTGTAAAAGAATTATTAGAAAAAGTTTTGCTTGAAGCAGAAATTTTAGACTTAAAATCCAATCCAAATAAAGCCGCTCAAGGAACTGTTGTTGAAGCATTCTTAGATAAAGGTAAAGGTTACGTTTCTACTATATTAGTACAACACGGAACTTTGAAAGTAGGAGATTATATGCTTGCTGGAAAACACCACGGTAAAATTAAAGCAATGCACGACGAACGTGGAAATATCGTTAAAGAAGCAGGGCCTTCAACACCAGTTTCAGTATTGGGATTGGATGGAGCTGCAACTGCGGGAGATAAATTCAACGTATTTGAAGACGAAAAAGAAGCGAAACAAATTGCATCAAAACGTTCTCAATTGATGCGTGAACAATCAGTTCGTACACAACGACACATTACACTTGACGAAATTGGACGTAGAATAGCTTTAGGTCAGTTTAAAGAATTGAACATCATCTTGAAAGGGGATGTGGATGGATCTGTTGAAGCATTATCAGATTCGTTCTCTAAATTATCTACAGAAGAAATTCAAATCAACATCATACATAAAGGAGTTGGTGCAATTACTGAAACTGACGTAATGTTGGCTTCTGCATCAGATGCAATTATTATCGGATTTAATGTTCGTCCTGCTGGAAATGCAAGACAATTGGCAGACAAAGAAGAAATTGACATCCGTTATTACTCAATTATTTATGCGGCTATTGATGACTTGAAAGATGCAATGGAAGGAATGTTAGCTCCTGAAATGAAAGAAGAAATTCTTGGAACTGCAGAAATTAGAGAGATTTTCAAAATCTCGAAAGTGGGTTCTATTGCAGGAAGTATGGTTATGGACGGTAAAATTGTTAAAAACGCCAAAATGAGAATCATCAGAGATGGTGTGGTTGTCTTTACTGGGGAATTATTAGCATTAAAACGTTTCAAAGACGATGTTAAAGATGTCGCTAAAGGATATGATTGTGGTATTCAAGTTAAAGGATACAACGACATTGAAGAAAGAGATGTTATTGAATCGTACCACGAAGTCGCAATTAAAAAGAAACTGAAATAAGATTTAGTTTATATAAAAAACGTCCCGATCAATTCGGGACGTTTTTGTTTTAAAGAAATCAAGAACCTATTTATTAGGTTTTATAACAAAAGCATTTGGATATTTCTTTTTAAAAAGCAACATATTTCTTTCGGCTTCAATTCGAGTTTTGAAATTTCCAACCCAAACTTTATAAGCAGGCGTGTAAAAAACGATTGTTCCGTCAAAAGCTAAAAAATCTCGCTTGAAATCGTTTAAAATCTTTTTAGAAGTTTCACTATCACCATTATAGATTTGAATTTTATAAATATCATTTACAGTAATTGAAGCATTTATTTTTCTTTTTTCATTTAATAAATTTTCAAATTTTGGGTTTTGAGAAACGCTAACTTTTTCATCTTGAGCATATAAATTTGAGTTGGATAAACAAAAAATTATTGCGCATTGAAAAGCTGTTGCTAAGGTTAAAATTTTCATAAAGTGGTGATTTTTATACAAATGTACTCTTTATTAAATACCTTAAAATGTTTTTACTATTTAGAATTAATATAAATTGATATTTTAGATAGTTTAAGGGTTTTGAGAATAGTACTTAAGTCGTATTTTTGTCCAAGTTTTAAAAGAGCTATTGAGTTTGGACGAGATATTTTCGACAAATGCAAGGCTTAATTTTAGTCGATAATTAGTATAATAATATGAAAAACGTGGGTAACCATAATTCGATTTCAAGAAGTTTGATTTTTAGTTTTGCAGCAATGCTAGCTTTATCAGTTACTTCATTAGCGCAAACGGCGGCTCCTGCTGCTCCCGCGCCTGCACCTACTGCAGTTGCTGCTCCAGCAGCTTCAGGTGGAGATCCTGTAAAAGGAAAAGAACTTTTCAATTCTAATTGTGCTGCCTGTCATAAGCTTGATGCTAAAATGACTGGTCCTGCTTTAAGAGGAATCTCTTCAAGACTGACTAACGAGTGGCTTTATAAGTGGATTCACAACAGTCAAGGTTTGATAAAATCTGGCGATGCTGAAGCAGTTAGAGTTAGTGCGGAATTTAATGGTTCGGTCATGACTGCTTTTCCTCAATTATCAACAGGAGACATTGACAATATTATAGCGTATACATCTGAGCCAAAAGCAGAACCTGTAATGGCTCCAAATCCATCAGCTGCGCCTCCCGGAACCGCTACTAACACTGGTGGAATATCTAACGATGTTGTTCTTGGTGCTTTAGCCGTTGTTATGTTGATGCTAATTGTAATGTTGTTTTTAGTTAACAATGTACTTTCTAAAGTAGCAAAAGCTAACGGAATTGAATTGGCTAAAAAAGAACCAACAACCCCAATTTGGAAAGCATTTGCAAAAAATCAATTCTTAGTATTGGTAACTTCAATATTCTTATTGCTTGCAAGTGGGTATTTTGTTTACGGATATTTAATGCAAGTGGGTGTAGATCAAAATTACGAGCCAATTCAACCAATTCACTATTCTCACAGAATTCACGCTGGAAGCAATGGAATCAATTGTAAATATTGTCACTCTGCAGCTCGTGTAAGTAAAAATGCTGGAATTCCTTCTTTAAATATATGTATGAATTGTCATAAAAATATTGCTGAAGTTTCAGATACAACTGCAACTGCTGAATATTCTAAAGCTTTCTACGATGGAGAAATCCAAAAATTATACAAAGCGGTGGGTTGGGATAAAGACAATCAAAAATATACTGGAAAAACAGAGCCTGTGAAATGGGTTCGTATTCATAACTTACAAAGTTTTGTATATTTCAATCACTCTCAACACGTTACAACTGCTGGAATTGAATGTCAAACGTGTCACGGACCAGTTCAAACGTATGAAATTCAAAAACAATTTGCGCCACTTACAATGGGATGGTGTATTAATTGT
>CANIFM010000229.1 GCA_947466955.1 Bacteroidota bacterium | reverse complement strand
TGGTGGGATAGTGTGGATACAATTGCAAAATACATCTTAGGACACTATTTAATTGAATTCCCAGAGGAAACTGAAAAAGTAATCGAACGCTTTTCAAATTCCAAAAATATGTGGCTTAATAGAAGTGTGATTCTTTTTCAATTGGGATACAAGAAAAATACGAATTATGAATTGCTTTTTTCAGAATGTGAAAAGCATTCAAAATCAAAAGAATTTTTTATTCAAAAGGCAATTGGCTGGGCATTAAGAGAATATGGAAGTACAAATCCAAATCTTGTAATCAATTTTGTAAATGAAACCGATTTAAAACCATTGAGCAAAAAAGAAGCCTTGAGAAAATTAATTTAAACTCAAAATAATAGTAAATTAGCCTTTTACAAAAAATCAATGTTCAAAAGATATATTTATAAAATTGAAAACTTAATTAGTTGGTCGCAATCAAAACTATCAGAAAAACAGTTTATTTTTCTGTCGAGTGTTTTGGTTGGAATTTCGGCAGCCTTTGCTGTGATTGTGTTAAAGAGTTTCGCACACGCTGTTTTTTCATTTGCAACCGACATTAATGAAATATTAAAATTAAGTTTCATCAATAGCGTTTTGCCAATAGTTGGGATTTTGCTAACCATATTTGTTGTAAAACGAGTTTTGGGCGGCACAATAGAAAAAGGAACTTCACAAATTTTGTATGCCGTAGCTAAAAAATCGAGTGTAATTCCGAGAAAACAAATGTATGCGCAAATAGTAACAAGCTCGTTAACAGTTGGTTTGGGTGGTTCTGCAGGTTTGGAAAGTCCAATTGTGATTACGGGTGCTGCATTTGGTTCAAATTATGCACAAAGGTATAAATTGAGTTACAAAGACCGAACTTTGTTAATAGGTTGTGGGGTTGCAGCAGGAATTGCAGCGGCTTTTAACGCTCCAATTGCAGGCGTTTTATTTGCCATTGAAGTTTTATTGGTTGACGTAAGCATTTCTGCGTTTACACCCATAATGATTTCCGCAGCAACGGGTGCTTTGATTTCTGAAATTGTATTAGATGAAAGTATATTATTGAATTTTAAGCAACAACAAACCTTCGATTATCATAATATTCCTTATTATATTTTACTTGGAATTTTTGCTGGATTTATTGCGGTTTATTATTCTCGAAACTTCCAAAAAGTAGAACATTTTTTTAGTAAAGTTAAATTAAGCCCATATAAAAAAGGACTTTTTGGCGCTTCCCTTTTAGCACTAATTATTTTTGTATTCCCAACATTATTTGGTGAAGGTTATGAAAGCATCAAAACTTTATCAGAAAATGATCCTGGACAATTACTTGAAAATACCTTATTTAGTGATTTCCGAAATAACAGTTGGGTGTTATTGATTTTTGTGGGAGCAACAATGTTATTGAAGGTTTTTGCAACAGGAATTACACTCGGAAGTGGCGGAAATGGTGGAAATTTTGCCCCTTCCCTATTTCTAGGTTCTTATGCCGGATTTTTCTTTTCAAAACTTGTAAATCTTTCAGGGTTTACAAAATTGCCAATCAGCAACTTTACAATGGTTGGAATGGCAGGAATTCTTAGTGGTTTATTTCACGCGCCATTGACCGCAATTTTCCTTATTGCTGAAATTACAGGCGGTTACGATTTGATGATTCCATTGATGATTGTTTCCTCCATTAGTTTTGCAATTTCCAAGCGTTTTGAAAAACATTCATTGGATGTAAAGAATTTAGCGAGAAAAGGAAATGCATTTACAAGTAATAAAGACACCAATATTCTATCGACTTTGGATATTAATAAAATTATCCAAACCGATTATTTAACTGTTAGTGCCGAAGGTAATTTAGAAAAATTAGTAGAATTGATTTCACATTCAAACCAAGTGGTATTTGCTGTTGTAGATGAAAAGCTTGAATTGTTGGGTGTGATTTATTTTAATGATATTAGAGAAATAATTTTTAGTGCCTTCAAAGTAAAATATACTCCGATTAAAGAAATAATGCAAACTTCAAAAGAGATTATTTATCCAACCGATAGTATGGAAACGGTAATGAATAAATTTGAAAACTCAAAAGTTGCCTTTCTTCCAGTTATTAAAAATGGGAAATATTTTGGATTTATATCTAAATCTATTGCTCTTGAAGCCTATAGAAGCAAATTAAAATCAATGACGATAGAATAATTTTGCTAAAATAATTCCCGTGATTATTATTTGTATTAACAAAATCTTCATAAGCGTTGTATCGAAAATTTAAATCAAAATGGTAAATTTGCATTTTGATGAAAATTATGTTAGAAACTGATAATAATATTGAAGTATTAGGGGCGCGAGTTCATAATCTTAAAAATATAGACGTTACCATTCCCAGAGAAAAATTAGTTGTGATTACTGGACTTTCGGGTTCGGGAAAATCGTCTTTGGCGTTTGATACTATTTATGCCGAAGGACAACGCCGCTATGTAGAAACTTTTTCTGCTTATGCCCGACAATTTCTTGGTGGTTTAGAACGTCCAGATGTTGACAAAATTGACGGACTTTCGCCAGTTATTGCCATTGAACAAAAAACTACCAGCAAAAGCCCTCGCTCAACGGTGGGAACTATTACAGAAATATACGATTTTTTACGTTTGCTTTATGCTCGTGGTGGCGATGCTTACAGCTATAATACGGGCGAAAAAATGGTTTCCTATAATGACGACCAAATCAAAGAATTGATAACGAAAGATTTTATTGGTAAGCGAATCAATATTCTTGCGCCTGTAATTAGAGCTCGAAAAGGACATTATGGTGAATTATTCCAGCAAATTGCAAAGCAAGGATTTCTAAAAGTTCGTGTAAATGGTGAAATAAAAGACATAACGGCTGGAATGAAATTAGACCGTTATAAAACCCACGATATTGAAATTGTAATTGACAGAATTGCAGTTGATTCTTCAGTTGAAAATGAAAAAAGATTAACTGACAGCATCAAAACGGCGATGTATCACGGTGAAAATGTTTTGATGATTTTAGATCAAGATACCAACCAAGTTCGTTTTTTTAGTCGGAATTTGATGTGTCCAACTACAGGAATTTCCTATCAAAATCCAGAACCGAATATATTTTCATTCAATTCGCCAAAAGGTGCTTGTGAACATTGTAATGGTTTAGGAACGGTTAATGAAATTAACATTAAAAAGATAATTCCAAATCCAAAAATATCGATTAAAAGTGGAGGTTTTGCGCCTTTAGGCGAATATAAATCAACTTGGATTTTCAAGCAATTGGAAATTATTGGAGAGAAATTTGATTTCAAATTATCAGATTCTATAGAACGTATTTCTGAGGAAGCGATGGATATGATTTTGAACGGTGGAAAAGAAAAATTTTCTGTTGCATCGAAAACATTGGGGATTACGAAGGAATATAAAATTGAATTTGAAGGGATTTCACATTTTATAAAAAACCAACACGACGAAAGTGGTTCAGCAACAATAAAACGTTGGGCTTCTGGATTTATGGACGAAGTGAAATGTCCAGTTTGCGAAGGAACGAGATTAAAAAAAGAAGCATTGTTTTTTAAAATAAATGAAAAAAATATTGCTGAATTATGCGATTTGGATATTTCAGATTTAACAAAATGGTTTCACGATTTGCATAATCATTTGTCTGACAAACAAACGCTTATAGCTACCGAAGTAATTAAAGAGATTAAGGATAGATTGAACTTTTTGATGAATGTTGGTTTGGATTATTTAGCTTTAAGCCGAAGTTCAAAATCACTATCTGGTGGCGAAGCACAACGCATTCGATTGGCAACACAAATTGGTTCGCAATTGGTTGGTGTGCTTTATATACTGGACGAACCTAGTATTGGATTGCACCAACGCGATAACGAACGATTGATTAATTCCTTGAAAAATCTTCGGGATATTGGCAATTCGGTTTTGGTGGTAGAACACGATAAAGAC
>CANIFM010000228.1 GCA_947466955.1 Bacteroidota bacterium | reverse complement strand
CCAAAAGGTTTGTCCGTTGCTTTTTTGCATTTTTGAATGTGTTCCCGCAAAACTTCAGGATACATCGACCCTGCTCCTATTAATCCTAAACCACCAGCATTACTAACGGCACTCGCCAATTTATAACCACTATTCCAAATCATTCCACCTTGAATAATTGGATATTTAATATTGAAAAGTTGTGTGATTTTGTTCATTTAATAAATGGCATCAAGTGATTATTTGAAAGTTTATTCTTTAATTATTTTTCCAATTTTAGTTCCATTTGCAACAGCAATTTTATAAAAATAAATACCGCTTTCTAAGGATTGCAATGATATATTTTGAATCTGATTTAAGCTACTTTGATTCATTACCATTTGACCTAAACTATTGTAAATGCTGATTTCTTTGGATAAACCAATTGTTGGAATTGAAAAAGAAACCACCTCTTTAACAGGATTTGGATAGACAGAAATTAAATCAGAATGAAACTGCATACTCGATAAAGCATTGGTTAAAGCCAATTGAAAATTCGGAATTCCGTAGCCATATTGAGGATTTGGATTTGTAAAATGATCCGCAGATTCTTTGATAAATTGTACTATTTGAGCATTTGTAAATGTTGGAAAAGCCTGCCAAAAACTCGCAACCATTCCCGCAATAATAGGACCTGAAAAGGAAGTACCACTATTTGTTGAAATCGTTCCACTTGGATATGAAAGTACAGCATTTAAACCCTGCGCCATTACATCAGGTTTAACCCTTCCATCAAATGAGGGACCGATTGAACTGAAACTCGCATAATTTCGAGCCGAATCTACAGCGCCAACAGTCAAAACATTAATCGCATCCGCAGGCGCACTAATGTGAACGTTTGCAGTACTTCCAGAATTTCCTGCAGAAACTACAACTACCATTCCTCTGCTAAAAGCAATATTGGCACCACGAGAACTGAAAGCTGATATTCCATTCATATCTGAGTATGTATGACTGTAATTTGGGTTATCATATCCAAAATAACCCAAAGAAGTATTGATTACATCTACACCTAAATTGTCAGCCATTTCAGCGGCTTCCACCCAAAGCGATTCTTCCAAAGGATTTTCAGACGAACTGTCTTCGGTAACAAATAAATAATACGATGCGTCAGGGGCTGTTCCAACTAATTGATTATCAGCATATCCACCCATTGTAGAAAGCACCATTGTTCCGTGATTATTCATCGCATAGAAATTGGAACTTCTATCAACAAAATTATATCCGCCTAAAATTTGGTTGTTATCACGCAATCTTTGAAACGGTTGCGCAACATCTACGCCCGGAAAACCAGCATCTAAAACAGCAATAATTTTTCCAGTTCCTGTGTAATTTTGTTGGTGCAATAAGTGACCATTCAACATTTGAATTTGATTCGCAGAAGTCCCATAATTATAGGAAACTTGGGTTTCTAATACCTTATTCGCCGAACTAAAAGTAGTAGCATTTGAAAACCTTCCGCCCACATTCAAAGTGCGGTTTGCAAATGAAACGTGATCTACAAATGAAAGCAGACTCAAAGCTTGAATATCCACTTGTGAACCGCGAATGTGTAGGCAATTCAACCATTTTGATTTCGCCTTAACCATTATTCCAGCAGTTGCGGTAATTTGGTCAATATAGGCTTGATGAATTGGAATATCTATTAAATCCAACAGAATATTTTGCATAATTCTTCTGTCCAAAGCACGCTGCGAAAGCATTTGTAAAGGATTATCAAAATAATATTGACTGTTAGGTTTGTCCTTAAAATAGACCCAAGCATCTTCTTGCGAATAGCCAAAATAGGAAACAAATAAGACAAGTAGCAATATTATTTTTTTCATTTAAATAGTTTTTAAAGTACTAAATTAAGAAATTACTCCCGAACCAACTAATTCGTCCTCCAAATACCAAGCAACAAATTGCCCTTCTGTAATGGCAGATTGAGGTTCTTCAAATTGCACGTACATTCCGCTTTCAAATTGGTATAAAATTGCTTTTTGCAATGGTTGACGGTACCGAATACGTGCCATTACAGCTGTCGTTTCTCCATTGGCTAATGTCAAATCTTCGCGAATCCAATGAATTTCAGATTTTTCAATGAACAATGCTTTTTTGAATAATCCAGGATGTTCATTCCCCAAACCAGTATAAATTGTATTGGTTTCAACATTCGTAGCGATAATAAATAAAGGCTCTTTTGTTCCGCCAACATTCAATCCTTTGCGTTGTCCAGTTGTAAAATAATGTGCGCCTTGATGTTTTCCAACTACTTTTCCCATTTCAGGATTGTATGGAATATTTCGAGCTTCAGCAGCTAATTCTTCTTCGATTGAATCAAATTGTAATTCTTCCTTATTATAAACCAAATCGGATTTGTCAATTTGAACTATTAACCCTTCTTTTTGCTGTAATTTTTGTTGTAAAAACTCTGGCAATCTCACTTTTCCAATGAAACATAATCCTTGCGAATCTTTCTTTTCGGCTGTAACCAATTCCATTTGGGTTGCAATTTCACGAACTTCTGGCTTGGTTAATTCCCCTATTGGAAATAATGATTTAGATAATTGTTCCTGCGATAATTGACATAAAAAATAGGATTGATCTTTATTATTATCAGCGCCAGCAAGCAATTGAAATACTTTTTCCCCATCAACTTCGGTTTCGCCTTTTCTGCAATAATGTCCTGTTGCTACAAAATCGGCACCAAGACTTAATGCAATTTTCATAAAAACATCAAATTTTATTTCACGATTGCACAATACATCAGGATTTGGGGTTCTTCCTTTTTCGTATTCGCTGAACATATAATCAACGATTTTTTCTTTGTATTGCTCGCTTAAATCAACCGTTTGAAAAGGAATTCCTAATTTTTCAGCAACCAAAAGTGCGTCATTACTGTCTTCAAGCCACGGACATTCATTAGATATTGTCACAGAATCATCGTGCCAATTTTTCATAAAAAGTCCAATGACTTCATATCCTTGTTGTTGCAACAAATAGGCTGCAACACTTGAATCAACACCACCAGAAAGTCCAACTACGACACGCTTCATTTGTATTTTTTTGAAAGATTTAAAACCTAAAAAAGGTGTGTAAAGATACCATAAATTTTAGTTTTTTAAAAGGTAGAATTAATGTGAATTTATTTCAACTATTCCTCTTTTCTAATTTCTTCTCGTTTTTGGAATTTTTTACGAGGTTTATTGAAATTATCTTTACTTACTAATTTTCCATTTTCATAGAACAACCAAATTCCAACTTTTTTTCCTTGCTTGAATGTTCCTTTTGCAACCACTAATCCATCAGGACCTTTGAAAGTAGAAACGCCATTAATTTCGCCATTTACATAAAATGAATCCTCAAGTAAAACTCCATTTTCAGCGGTTTTTTTATATGCACCTTCCTTGATTCCGTTTTTATAATTGGTCAATTCTGCAACTTTACCAGATGGAAAATTTATCGTTTTTATACCTTCTAATTTTCCGTTTTTGTAATTTTCTAACGTCATAATAATTTTTGATGCCTCGTGATAATACGTCCAAGCACCTTCGTGAAGTTTATTAATCACTTTCCCTTCGCTTACTTTATTTTTCTTTTGGTCGTAAAAAATAGTGTATGCCGAATTGTCTTTGCTATTAAATTCGCGGGTTGCCATTACGGATGAAGTCTTGGTATCATCAAAATAAGTAAACAAACCAACTTCCTTTCCGTGTTCAAAAGTGCCTTCATATCGAGGACGTTTTGATTCTTCATAAACACCTTTCCAAACGCCATTTTTCTTACCGTTTTCATCTAATTTATTAAAATTAGATTGCGCAAAAATAGATGTTGTAAAAATAAATGCAAATACTATCAATAAATTTTTCATAACTAAGTGGTAAATTATAAACTTATAAACTCAAAAATATACTTTTTATTTTATCAAAAAATAAGCCGTTTATTAAAAAAGCACCCGTT
>CANIFM010000227.1 GCA_947466955.1 Bacteroidota bacterium | reverse complement strand
GTTTCTTGTGAATATTGTTTGATTTCCAAACCGCTACACTTTTGAGGGCCATTTTCAGAAAAAGTCCCAATAATCACATATTTTGAAACAGAATTTTTTACAATTTCTACATATTTATCAATATCAACTTCGGAAGTTAGGAAATGAAATGCTGCTCGGTCGTGCCAAATATCGTATTGAGTTGATGGTGTAAATTGGGTTATGTCGGAAACTATCCAATTGACTTTATTGGCTTTTGAGCCCAATCGGAGTTGTGCTTTTTCAATTGCTTTTTGAGATATATCCAAAACAGTTATGTTTTCAAATCCTTCCTCAAGTAGAAAATCTACTAATTTACTATCGCCTCCACCAATATCAATAATTTTTGCTTTTTTGTCTAATCCAAAGGAATGAATGAAATTTAACGAAGTTCTTGGGATTTCTTGTGTCCAACTGACTTGTTCTGGATTTTTAGTTTCATAGACGGTTTCCCAATGTTTTTTAATTGAATTTTCCATTATTTTTATTTTGAAAGTTGTACTTTGCTTAGAGAGTAAGTAAGATTTATTCACTATAAATGTACGAAATTTAATTTGTTTTAGGTCTTTTGGTATTTGATGAAGTAAGAAATCTAAATTGATTCATTAATCTGGATTGCGCGAAGGATGGAAGTGGAAATCCTTTGTGGAACGAAGTGGAACAAAGATTGCAACGCACAGCCTGACATCGTTTAACGAAAAATAAAGTAGTTTCTGGTAATGTTATAAACGATGGCGCGCCCCAAAAAAAAATCCGCTGAAGCACACACAACAGCGAATTTTCTCAACAATTAAATAAACAAACTAAAGGATGGAGAGTGCTACCATGCACGATTTCATGCTTTGGTAGGTTCTTTCGATGTCGTTGTCGAGTCCAATTGAAAACCGAATTAAGCCGTCGGTTAAGCCCATTTCTTTTTGTTCATCGAAAGGAATCTCACTGGATGTGGACGTTCCTGGTGCGCTGAACAAGGTTTTATAGAATCCTAAACTCACCGCCAAATAGCCTAAATTCTTGCTTTGCATCAATTCCATTAAGGCGTTTGCTTGGTCTAAAGTTCCAACGTCCAGCGTCATCATTCCTCCAAAACCGTATTCTGGATTAATCATATTCTTATATATTTCGTGGCTCGGGTGGCTTTTTAAACCTGGATAAACGGTTTTAATTCCATCTTTCTCGAATCGTTCTGCCAAATAGAGCGCATTATAACTGTGTTGCTTCATACGAATGTGCAGCGTGCGTAGGTTTTTCATGACACTTGCCGAGCGCAAACTGTCCATTGTTGGTCCTAAAAGCATGCTAGCTCCGTTGTTTACATTTTTCAAACTATCGATAAATTCTTGCGAGGCACAGGTTACTCCGCCCACAGTATCACTGCTTCCGTTGATGTATTTCGTTAAACTGTGAATCACAATATCGGCTCCCAAAAGTGCTGGTGAAACTGATAATGGCGAAAATGTATTGTCAACCACCAACTTCAAATTATATTTTTTTGCAAGTTTCGATAAACTGGCAATATCGGCAACTTCAAGCAACGGATTGCTCACGGTTTCACAATATAAAACTTTGGTTTCTGGCGTAATTGCGGCTTCAACGATTTCTAATTTTGTGATGTCAACAAACGTGGTTTTGATACCAAATTTAGGCGTGAAATTCTTCAAAAAAGCATACGTTCCGCCGTAGATTGTGCGGCTCGAAACAATATGATCGCCCTGTCCGCACAACTGCAAAAGGGTAGGGGTGATTGCGCCCATTCCCGATGCTGAAACATTGGCAGATTCCGTGCCTTCCATTGCTGCCATTGCCTTGTCGAGGTATAAGTTGCTCGGCGATGAGTGTCGGGAATACAAATAACAGCCTTCGGCATTGCCTTCAAATGTGTCGAACATTGTTTTTGCCGATAAAAAAGTGTAGGTCGAACTATCTGAAATGGATGGATTTACACCACCAAATTCTCCAAAATATTGTAAGTCCTGAATGTTGTCTGCGGGATTAAAATTTTCCATACGTATTTTATTTATTTAGTTTTTTTAGGAGCTATTTCCAGCTATCCGTTGCAATCCACTTTATTGTTTCGTGCCTCACAATAAAGTGGGATTTCCACTGCAAACGAAGTTCACTGAACTCCGATGAAAATTAGAATTAGGTAAAGTAATCTGGGCTAGGGTTTTACGGTTATTAGTACATTTTAGTTTTAAATTAAACACAATCAAAATAACAAAATTGTAGATTTACATACAATACTATCAATTATATTTAGTTTATTTAATGCTATAAATACAATTTATTAGATTTATTTTCTAATTTTACATTTAATAATAATGGTTTATAGATTTTTTTAAACCTTTATAATTTCTGATTATTTTTAATACTAAATAGATATGGATTTAATAGATAAAAAACTGCTGTTCCTGCTTCAAACCGACAGCAAAAAAACTACAAAAGAGCTTTCGTTGAAACTCAATTTGTCAGTAACTGCGGTATATGAGCGCATAAAAAAATTGGAACGGGAAGGAATTATCGATAAATACGTAGTTTTAGTAAACCGCTCCAAAGTCGATAAAGGATTTGTGGTTTTTTGCCATATCAAACTCATTCAGCACACCAAAGAATTCTTGACCAAATTTGAAAGTGAAGTGGTAAAACTCAGTGAAATTTTAGAATGCCATCACGTGAGCGGCGATTACGACTACATTTTAAAAATTGCAGTCAAAGATATGGAAGCCTACCGTGAATTTTTGGTAACAAAACTGACTACTTTAGAACACATAGGGAGTACTCACAGTACATTTATGATAAGTGAGGTAAAAAATACAACGGTACTTTCAGTTTAGTTTACAGTTAAATTTTTACAGGGGCCTCCTAAATAAGATGGGCCTACTTCAGAAACTAATAACGGATGATTTGTTGTTGTACCTGTAGTATACTCATCGCAACCTACGTCTTTTGAAGTTGCAGAATTTGGTCTTGACTGACCACTAATGTCTGATAATAAAAAAGGGTCGTCGTCGATGTTAGCAATGTCTAAAATTGAAGGATAATTTGATTTCGCAGCGTTAATTGCAGGACTATTTGATAAAAGTCCGTAATAACTATCTGCATTTAGTCCAAGTTGTGGATTTATACTCGTCATTCCGGAATTGATTGTTATCCCTAAAGAACCTTGGTAAAGATTACCTACAAAAGTAGTTCCTGCATTAGCGTTCATGAAAATAGTTCCCGAGTCTTTCTTGAAAATATTATTTGCCCAAGTATTATTAGTTGCACCATTTCCTCCAAAATCTATATTGGCACAATTGTAAAAAGTATTATGAATAAAATTGATATTGTGAAGTACAACTGGATACGTAGAAGTATCGTAAACATAGGTTACGGCATCCGCTGAGTTTGATCCAGACGTAGTTCCTGAATTTTGGAAATAATTATTATAGCAATAAATGTTGTTTGCTTCCTTAACCCTGATACCTCCAGCATTAATAAAGAAATTACTATAAGCAGCATTGTTATCACCATTTCGGAAGCTTATCATTGCATTTTGTTGATTTGTGAAAGTACAAAAACGAATCGTATTTTCTTGACTTTTGATTGATACTGATTCGCTATCTCCCAGTCCAGTATTATTAAAATAACAATGTTCTACAATTGTTCTTGATTTGTTTGAATTTTCAGTGCTAAGTCCAATTCGTATAGGCTCATTACCGTAATCGCCACCCAAACCGTAATAATTTTGGAAAGAGCAATACCTAATTTTGTGATAACCAGGAACTGTAAACGAGGTTGAAATTTGAATTGTACAACCAATTTCTGCCGCAGCGGGCTTTTTTTCCAAGTTACAATATGAAATTTCATTATATTGTGTGCCAGCATTTATTTGGATGTATTTTTTTGCTGAATACCCACTAAAATTTAGTTGTGATAAAAGCGTATGATTTCCTGAAACTATAATTAGGTAGTTAGTTCCAATGTCTCCTGATGTAAACTGAAAACCGCTAAATGTGTTGTAATTACCACTTATATAAATTTCATTAGTTCCATTTAAAAAAACTCC
>CANIFM010000226.1 GCA_947466955.1 Bacteroidota bacterium | reverse complement strand
TTAACAATAAAATATATTTTTATGAATCATTATGAAACTGTTTTCATTTTAAATCCCGTTTTATCTGAAGTTCAGGTAAAGGAAACAGTAAGCAAATTCGAAGATTTTCTTACATCCAGAGGAGCAGAAATGGTATCAAAAGAGGATTGGGGTCTGAAAAAAATGGCTTACGAAATCCAACACAAGAAAAGTGGTTTTTACCATTTATTCGAATTCAAAGTTGCAGGAGAAGTTCTTATTGCATTTGAAACTGAATTTAGACGTGACGAGAGAATTATGCGTTTCTTAACTGTAAGTTTAGATAAACACGCTATTTCTTGGGCTGAAAGAAGAAGAACAAAATTAAAATCATCTAAAGCGTAATTATTATGTCAACATTACAACAATCAGCTTCAGGAAAAAAAGACGGGGATATCAGATATCTTACGCCTTTGAACATAGAAACAAATAAGGCAAAAAAATATTGTCGTTTCAAAAAATCTGGTATCAAATATATCGATTATAAAGATGCAGATTTCTTATTGAAATTCGTTAATGAGCAAGGAAAAATTCTTCCTCGTCGTTTAACAGGAACTTCATTAAAGTACCAAAGAAAAGTTTCAGTTGCTGTGAAAAGAGCGCGTCACTTAGCTTTAATGCCATACGTGGCGGATTTACTAAAATAATTAAAAATTAACAGTTGTTGTTCCGCTACGGCGGGACTAACTTCTAATAACAAAGGACAACAACATGGAACTTATATTAAGACAAGACGTACAAAATTTAGGCTTTAAAGATGATGTGGTAACTGTAAAAAATGGTTATGGTCGTAACTTTTTAATACCTCAAGGTCACGCACATTTAGCTACAGCTTCTGCAAAGAAAGTATTGGCTGAAAACCTAAAGCAAAGAGCTCACAAAGAAGCTAAAGTTGTTAACGATGCTAAAGCATTAGCAGAAGCGCTGAAAGCAATTGAAATTAAAATATTTGCAAAAGCAGGTGGAGAAAAATTATTCGGTTCAATCACGAATATTGATATCGCTGCAGCTTTAGCAAAAGGTGGTCAAGAAATTGATAGAAAATTCATCACTAGTGGAATCGTAAAAAGAACAGGAAAATATACTGCTTCTGTTCGTTTACACAGAGATGTAATAGTTGAATTAGCTTATGAAATTATTGCTGAAAAAGCATAATTTCTAAATTCATATAATTGAATCCCGATGAAAATCGGGATTTTTTTTGTTTAATCTGAATTTATTTCAGATTCTTTCCTAATTAAATTAATTGCATCCGATAAAAGATGCTGAAATAAATTAAGCATAAATGAAATACTCTCGACTTACTAAAGAGCAATTTGAAGAAATGCACACCGAGTTCATTAATTTTCTTTCTACTCAAGCTATTGATAAAGCCGAATGGGACAAAATTAAAGTAGAACAACCTGAAATTGCCGAACAAGAATTGGATGTATTCTCAGATTTGGTTTGGGAAGGCGTACTTTCAAAAACCGAATATTTAGAACATTTCTCAAAAAATCATATTTTCCTTTTTCAATGTTTTGATACTTATGTGAAATCGATAGTATTGAAATCATTGGTTCCAGAAACTAATTTTTTGACAAAAGAAGGTTTGCAATGGTTGAGCGACAATATGTTTACCGAAACAATTGAAATGAAAATTGGCAAAAAAGAATTTACAGAAGATAGAAATCAGTCCCTTTTTGAATTGATTCAGCAAGGTTCTTTCTTGAGTGACGGACAATTATTCAAACAAGTAAATTCTATTATTGAGTCTTAAATTTTCAGAATAACTTCGGGTTCATAAATTAAACTTTGTAACTTTGAACTTATGTAACTTTGTCACTTTGTTAAATGGATATTCAAAATACGATTCTGCAATTACGAGATGAATTAAACCAGCACAATTATAATTATTATGTGTTGGATAAACCTACGATTTCTGACCTTGAATTTGATTTAAAATTAAAACAACTTCAAGATTTAGAATATAAATATCCTGAATTTTTTGATGAAAATTCGCCAACACAGCGCGTTGGTGGAACGATTACAAAAAACTTTAAAACCGTTCAACACGACTACAGAATGTATTCTTTGGATAATTCTTATTCCAAAGAAGATTTGATTGAATGGGAAAAACGAATCCAAAAAGTGTTGGGTGATGTTCCTTTGGAATATGTATGTGAATTGAAATATGACGGAGCGTCCATAAGTATTACTTATGAAAACGGAGAATTAAAGCGAGCAGTAACTCGTGGTGATGGTTTTCAAGGCGATGATGTTACCAATAATATCAAAACCATAAAGTCGATTCCGTTAAAATTAAAAGGTAATTTCCCCGATAAATTTGATGTTCGTGGAGAAATAATTCTGCCATTTGCTGGTTTTGAAAAGATGAACCAAGAGCTTATGGATCTTGGCGAATTGCCGTATTCAAATCCGAGAAATACAGCTTCTGGGAGTTTAAAATTACAAGATAGTGCAGAGGTTTCAAAGCGTCCTTTGGATTGTTTGTTGTATTTTATAATAGGTTCAAATTTGCCTTTTCGTTCCCAAATTGATAGTTTAGAAAGTGCCAGAAATTGGGGTTTTAAAGTTCCAAACGAGCCAAAATTAGCTCGAAATTTAGACCAAGTATTTCAGTTTATAGATTTTTGGGATGTTCACAGACATAAATTGCCTTATGAAACGGATGGAGTTGTGGTGAAAGTCAACCAATTTCAACACCAGGATGAATTGGGTTTTACTGCAAAATCGCCTCGTTGGGCAATGGCATACAAGTTTAAATCGGAACAAGTTTCCACACGATTAAATTCGATTTCGTATCAAGTTGGACGAACAGGAGCTATTACGCCTGTTGCCAATTTGGAACCTGTTCAATTGGCGGGAACTATTGTAAAACGTGCTTCTTTGCACAATGCGGATCAAATTGAGAAATTGGATATTCGTATTGGAGATGAAGTTTTTGTTGAAAAAGGCGGTGAAATTATCCCCAAAATTATAGCAGTTGATTTGAGTAAGCGTCCGATAAATTCAATTCCAACAAAATATATTACGCATTGCCCAGAATGTCAAACACAATTAGTGCGTTCGGAAGGTGAAGCCAATCATTATTGCCCTAATTTTTATGGTTGTCCGCCTCAAATTATTGGAAGAATTCAGCATTTTATTTCTCGAAAAGCAATGGATATTGAAGGACTTGGCGGAGAAACGGTAGCGTTGTTGTTCAATAACGGTTTGGTTCATAATTATGCCGATTTATACAATTTAACAGTTGAACAGATTTTGCCATTGGAAAGAATGGCTCAAAAGTCGGCAGAAAATTTGGTTAAAGGCGTTGAAAATTCAAAGAACGTGCCATTTGAAAATGTTTTATTTGCACTTGGAATTCGCTTTGTTGGGGAAACTGTGGCAAAAAAATTAGCCAAACATTATAAAAATATAGATGCTTTAAGCAAAGCCACTTTTATGGATTTAGTTTTGGTTGATGAAATTGGAGAGCGAATTGCGCAAAGCGTACTTGACTTTTTTGAGAATCCAATTAATAAAGAGATTATTGAACAATTAAAAATACAAGGAGTTCAATTTGAAATTGTTGAAAAAATTAATCCTAACGCAACCGTCAAATTAACTGGTAAAACCTTTGTGGTTTCTGGTGTTTTTGAGAAATTTTCTCGTGATGATTTGAAAAAAGCCATCGAAGATAACGGTGGTAAGGTAGGAAGTTCCATTTCTGCTAAAACGGATTACGTTGTTGCGGGCGATAATATGGGACCTGCGAAACTTGAAAAAGCAAATTCATTGAAAATTCCAATTATTTCTGAGGATGATTTTATAAAGATGCTAGATAAGAATTAATCATATTTTATTAAACAATTATACTTTTTCCGTTATGTGATTTTGATTTATCGTTATCGAAATAAAAGTCAATTCGACCAAGATTTATCCCGTAACAACCCGCTTGATTGACAATTACTTCTTTTCCATCACTATTTTTCAGCACTGTTGGTTTGTCTAAAAAAGTATGTGTGTGTCCACCAATAATAAGGTCAATGTCTTTGGTTAACGTTGCTAACTTTACATCTGAAATTTTTTCTGG
>CANIFM010000225.1 GCA_947466955.1 Bacteroidota bacterium | reverse complement strand
GTGTTTGTATATCTGTACCGTTGAGAAAATCCTAAAAATTGAATTAGGAGCAATGCAAATAAAAGTAATTTTCGTTTCATAAATTCAGTATTTAGCATCAAATATAACAATAAATAGAATTTTTTATAACCTTTAATGTCTTAAAAGTTACAAATTGAACATTATAATTTTTCCTTTAAGTATTTCCCCGTAATAGATGCTTTGTTTTTAATGATTTCTTCGGGCGTACCGACGGCTAATATTTGACCACCATTTTCTCCACCTTCAGGACCTAAATCGATAATGTAATCTGCACATTTTATCATATCTAAATTGTGTTCAATCACAATTATTGAATGTCCTTTTTCGATTAGAGCATCAAACGAGGTCAGTAATTTTTTAATATCGTGAAAATGCAATCCTGTTGTTGGTTCGTCAAAAACAAACAATGCTTTGTCTTTTGTACTTCCTTTTACTAGAAATGAAGCCAACTTGATTCGTTGTGCTTCACCACCAGAAAGTGTAGATGAGGATTGTCCTAATTGAACATATCCCAATCCCACATCTTGCAAAGGTTGTAGTTTTTGAACAATTTTGGTAAGATTTGCTGCTTTGAAAAATTCCAAAGAATCATCAACCGTCATCGTTAAAATGTTGTCAATATTTTTTCCTTCAAAATGAACTTCAAGGACTTCTTTTTTGAAACGTTTTCCGTTACAAGCATCGCAAGGCAATTGCACGTCCGCCATAAATACCATTTCTACATTTATAGAACCTTCGCCTTTACAGGCTTCACAGCGACCTCCATCAACATTAAACGAGAAATGTTTGGGTTGATACCCTCGAATTTTCGATAATTTTTCTTTAGCATATAAATCTCGAATGTCATCATACGCTTTAATATAGGTAACTGGATTTGAACGGGAACTTCTACCAATTGGATTTTGATCTACATATTCAATGTGCCTAATCTTGTGATAATGCCCTTGCATTTCAGTAAATTGACCTGCTTTTTCTCCAATACCGTCTAATTTCTTTTGCATTGCAGGAAACAAAATCTTCTTTACTAAAGTACTTTTTCCACTGCCTGAAACGCCTGTAATTACAGTTAAAACTTCCAAAGGAAATTTGACATCTACATTTTGCAAATTATTTTCTCGGGCTCCTAAAATTTCGATATAAGTTCCCCATTTTCTTCGGATTCTTGGCACAGCAATTTCTAAATTTCCATTTAAATACTTAGCCGTTAGTGAATCAGATTTCAGAATTTCTTCAAAAGTTCCTTGTGCAACCAATTCTCCACCGTGAGTTCCAGCTTCAGGACCAATATCGATAATCATATCGGCAGCTTTCATAATATCTTCATCGTGTTCAACAACGATTACGGTATTTCCTAAATCTCGTAGTGAAAGTAGCACTTTTATCAATCGTTCTGTGTCTTTTGGATGCAATCCAATGCTTGGTTCGTCCAAAATATACATTGATCCAACCAAACTACTCCCCAAAGAAGTTGCCAAATTGATGCGTTGCGATTCGCCTCCAGATAATGTAGCGGAATTTCTGTTTAATGTTAAATAATCCAACCCTACATCAACTAAAAACTTTAATCGACCATTAATTTCTATTAAAAGTCGCTTTGCAACCTTTTGATCAAAATCATTTAATTCTAATTTTTCAAAGAAAGCCACCAGTTTTTTGATAGATAAATCAACCAAGTCGGAAACTGTTTTTTCTCCAATTTTAATATAGGAAGCTTCAATTCGGAGGCGTTTTCCTTTGCAAGAATGGCATTTTGTTTTGCCACGATACCTTGATAACATTACCCGATTTTGAATTTTATAATTTTTATCTTCTAATTCTTTGAAGAATTTTGTTAATCCTGTGAAATACTTGTTTCCATTCCAAAGAACTGCTTTGTCTTCATCCGATAATTGGTAATACGGTTTGTGAATTGGAAAATCAAATTTATAGGCATTATTGACCAATTCATCTCGATACCAACCCATACTTTCGCCACGCCACGCATAAATGGCATTTTCATAAATAGACAAAGCCGTATTTGGGATTACTAATTCTTCGTCAATTCCAATAACGCTGCCATAACCTTCACATACAGGACAAGCTCCGTAAGGATTATTAAAACTGAATAAATGGACATTGGGTTCTAAAAACGAAATTCCATCCAATTCGAAATTATTGCTAAAACTAAATCGTTTGTCAGTTGCAACTTCTTGTAAAAAGCAAATTCCTTTTCCTTCATAAAAACCAGTTTGTACCGCATCGGCAAGTCGATTGAAAAAATCTTCCTCATCTTTGATTACAATTCGGTCAATTATCAGTAAAACTTCTTTGTTGTCTAAAGAATGTGCGTCGATTTCGTCCAAACGAATCATTTCATTTTTAACCAAAATCCTTGCAAATCCTTGTTGTAATAGTGCTTTTAATTTATCTTCTAATGCTCTGCCTTTTTCCAAATGAATAGGAGCGAGGAGGAGCCATTTGCTATCTATCTCTAATGACTTCACTGTATTTATAACATCCGAAACCGTATTTTTCTTTACTTCCAATCCCGAAATTGGAGAATAGGTTTTACCAATTCTAGCGAATAATAGTTTTAAATAGTCATAAATTTCCGTTGAAGTACCTACGGTTGAACGGGCATTGGTAGTATTTACTTTTTGTTCAATTGCAATGGCAGGTGCAATTCCTTTGATATATTCTACTTTTGGCTTGTCTAATCTGCCCAAAAATTGACGAGCATAGGACGATAAACTTTCAACATAACGTCGTTGTCCTTCTGCATATAAAGTATCAAATGCCAAACTCGATTTCCCAGAACCTGACAATCCGGTAATAACCACTAATTTATTGCGAGGAATAGCAACATCAAGGTTTTTCAAGTTGTGCACTTGAGCGCCTTTAATAATAATATTTTTCTTAGGTTCGAGTATTGAAATATCAGTTTTAATCATAGCCAATTTTGAATGAACGCAAAGATAATTAATTATAACATTAGAAACTTACAACAAAAGTTAAACTGTGAATTTGATACTTATTTTATCACTTTTTGTTGATATTTTATTATTTTGATATTTAATTTTAATTAATCATTTTTATATATTCATTCAATTTTTTTGATAATTTTATTTTTTAAATTACGAAATCGAAATAGTTTACCTTTACATTACCACAACATATTATAAATCAAATCATTTTATAATCGCTTGAAAATGCCAATGTTTATAAACTTTAACTCTTGTTATAACTGATTTTACTTGTTTTTTAAGTTTATTTGAAAATTATTTTTCACGTATAGTTTTTATATACTAACGGGATTAAATAATTCTAACAAATATTATTAATTTTGAATATTAACTAAACATAAAAAAATTATGAAAAAAATTACTTTTTTATTTGTCCTTATGATAAGTTCATTTGGATTTTCACAAACATTTGATGGTACATGGAAATTAACACCTCAGGCAGGATCTCTTGGTGTTGGTCCAACCCAAGGTGACATTGGTTGGTGGTCTAATAGCATTGGTGATGTTGCTACAAGAGCTTGTTTGTTTGATGATACTTATGTATTTAATGCAAATGGAACATTTAGTAACGTATTAGGAGCAGATACTTGGCTTGAACCATGGCAAGGAGGAGCAGATGCTTGTGGAGTGCCAGTTGCACCGCACAACGGTTCAAATGCTGCAACTTGGTCTGTAAATACTACGGATAATACAATAACTTTAACTGGTGTTGGCGCATATTTAGGACTTCCTAAAGCATACAACGGTGGAGAACTTACTTCGCCTAGTGGAGCCCCGGCTTCTATTACATATAAAATAACTTCTATTACTAGCGCTTTATTAACTTTAGATATTCAAATAAGCGGTGGATGGTGGCGTTTCAAATTCACAAAGCAAGGAGTTGCACCATCATGTACTGATGGTATTCAAAACGGAAACGAGACTGGAGTTGATTGTGGAGGTTCATGTCCAAATGTATGTTTATTGCAAATTAATTTGCCTGTAACATTTGAAGGTACTGCTACAGACTATACTATGACAGATTTTGGTGGTAATGTTTCAACTAAAGTAGTAGACCCTACTGATTCAAGTAATACTGT
>CANIFM010000224.1 GCA_947466955.1 Bacteroidota bacterium | reverse complement strand
TATTAAATGATTAATTTTTGTTTGTAAAATTTCAAATTCTTCGGAAGTAAAACGTGAAATATATTCTTGGTACAAGTTTGGATTTGGTTTGTTCTCGATTTCAAAAATGGCATACAATTCATTAGACCAATTCAATTTTTGAGTTTCTAAGTTGAATTCCCAGCTCCCAATTTTGGCAATTTTTTGAGCATCATTTAATAAATTTTCGCTGTTTTTTAATTTATTTTGGCTTTTTTTATACTCAGTGATATTTCTACCGATATAATGAATCTGATTTGTTTTTGGATCTTTTTTTGCCCACCAATGGATATAAAGTACAGTTCCATCTTTTTTAAAACACCTGTTTTCAAAATGAATGGTAGTAATCCCAGAATTCAATTTTAGAATTTCTATGTTGGTAGTGTAAACATCGTCATCGTGAACGAACTTTGTAAAAGGACTATTGAGTAACTCTTTTTTAGAATACCCCAATAGCCTTGAAAAAGCCGAATTTAAAACTTTAAGATTACTTTCTGAATCCGAAATGCAAATTAAATCAAGCGATTCGTTAAAAAAATATTTAAAACTATCTAATAATTGATTGTTCTTTTTTTCTTTTTTTTCTATTGATTTTTGAGATTCAATAGCTGTATGCAATTCGTCATAATTCCCCTTAATTTTTACCATTATCAAAAAGTTTTAATTAGTATTCCGAAAAAGAAACTCTTTCGTTAATCTATCTTCTTGATATAAAGGGGGGTATATATCTATTATAAATTTATAAAAAAATAATTACAAATAATGTAAAATTCCGAATAATTTACAATTTAAAGTATTAACAGTATTTATTAAGTGGTTTAGTACTAATAGTAAAAAACACTAGCTTACTATGATATCGTGTTTAAAAAGCAATCCTTTTATTCCTTCTATTGAAAAAACAGCTTTCCTGATTTTAGTTCTTTCAGGGTTTATAGTATAGTTAGAACTGGTTTTAAAATTAGTTTTAATCGCTATTGCTTTATCAAATTCACTTCGATATAAATCGCAATTTTCAAATACTACTTCGCTTAAATCGGTTCCCATAAAATCTACAGCAACCATACTCGAATTGATAAACGAAGTTCCTTTCATTTTTAAAGCATAAAATTTAGAGAAGTCTAATATGCAATCTTTAAAGTGTATTTCAAATATAAACTTATCAATCATTGAAAAATTCACATCGCTAATTTTACATTTATTAAAATATACGGTTCTTAAGCAGGTATGATTAATTTTTGACTCATTAAAATTACAATTATTAAAACTACAATCAATAAATGTAGCGGCCATAAAAATGCATTTTGTAAAATCACAGTTAGTGAATGTGCAATTTTCAAACTCTTTATAGCTGATTTCATTTTCACTATAGGAAAGGTCTTTATATACTGAATCTAAAAAGTACTCACTCATTAATTTTAATTTTTTATATTAGTTGCAAAAATACAATTTTCATAAGTTGTTTTGTAGTTCATTTGTAACTTAGTTAAAGAATCATACCGTATAATTTGAAATCAAAAAACCCATTCTTTCGAATGGGTTTTTTTATAGTAAGTAAGTTTAAATATTGTTTATAAAACGTTTATTTTACTTTATTAAGTACAGCTTTGAATGCTACTGGGTGGTTCATCGCTAAATCTGCAAGAACTTTTCTGTTCAATTCGATTCCGTTAGCTTTTACTTTCCCCATGAATTGTGAATAAGACATTCCTTCCAATCTAGCTCCAGCGTTGATACGTTGAATCCATAAAGCACGGAAATTTCTTTTGTTCACTTTTCTATCACGGTAAGCGTAGCACATTGCTTTCTCTACCGCATTTTTAGCAACTGTCCAAACGTTTTTACGTCTTCCAAAGAAACCTTTGGCTTGCTTCATTATTTTTTTTCTTCTTGCTCTTTTAGCAACTGAATTTACCGATCTTGGCATAATTTTACTGTTTTTTTGTAGCAGGCGTCCCGAATTTAATCAAGGGAACTTAATGGCCATACTCCAAGGTTATTAAATTTAATTTTAACCTAAAGAATAAAAAAGTTAGAGGTTAGAAGTTAGAAGTTAGAAGTTTTGAAACTCTTAACGAATAACTCTTAACGATTAACAATTATATGATTCTTAATTGTTGTTTGATACTTTTCATATCTGTTTTGTGAACTAACGCTGAGTGTGTCAAAGCTAATTTACGTTTTTTAGATTTTTTAGTCAAGATGTGACTTTTAAAAGCATGCTTTCTTTTAATCTTTCCAGAACCAGTAACTTTAAATCGTTTCTTGGCGCTAGATTTGGTTTTCATTTTAGGCATTTTTTCCTAGTGTTTAATTTATTCTTACTTACTATCGTGTTGTCTAAAGTCAAAAGTCTTAAAGTCTAACGTTAAGACTTTAGGACATTACGACTTTATGACATATTTATTTCTTCTTCTTCGGAGCAATGAAAATAATCATTCTCTTTCCTTCAAGAACTGGCATCGCTTCCACTTTACCAAATTCTTCTAAATCTGTTGCTAATCTCAAAAGCAAGATTTGACCTTGATCTTTATAGATAATTGAACGTCCTTTAAAGAATACAAAAGCTTTTAATTTTGCTCCTTCTTTTAAGAATTTCTCAGCATTCTTTCTTTTAAACTCATAATCGTGCTCATCAGTTTGAGGTCCGAAACGAATTTCTTTCACCACTACCTGAGTAGATTTTGCTTTAAGCGCTTTGTCACGTTTCTTTTGCTCATATATGAATTTTTTATAATCCATAATTTTACAAACTGGCGGTTCCGCATTTGGAGAAATTTCAACTAAATCTAGTTCAAATTCATCTGCTAAACGCAATGCCTCTGTAAGTTTGAAAACTCCAGGTTCAATGTTTTCACCAACAAGCCTTACTTCTTGTACTCCACGAATAAGATTATTAATCCTATGTGCATCTTTTTTTTCTACTCGAGGTTGATAACCTCTATTGCTTCTTATTGCTATGACTTTATAATTTAAGTTAAACTGTAAATACTTTTAATGTTTTGTTGATCTCTTCATTCACAATTGAAGCAAATTCTTCGATTGTAACGCTACTATTTCCTTTTCCTTCCTGTCCGTGACGGCGTATAGAAATGGTTCCGTTTTTCTCTTCTTCCTCGCCTACAATCAACATAAACGGGGTTTTTTGCATTTCAGCATCCCTAATTTTCTTGCCGATAGTCTCATTTCTGTTATCTACAAGGGCGCGAATTTCGTGATTTTCTAGCAGATTTAAAACTTTTTTAGCATAATTTTCATATTTCTCACTCAAAGATAATATTATTGCTTGTTCTGGCATCAACCAAAGTGGGAAATTTCCTGCAGTATGCTCTAATAAAATAGCTATAAATCGTTCCATAGAACCAAATGGCGCTCGGTGAATCATTACTGGTCGGTGCAATTCATTATCAGAACCTTTATAAGTCAATTCAAATCGCTCAGGCAAATTATAATCAACCTGAATTGTTCCCAATTGCCATTGTCTTCCCAAAGCATCTTTTACCATAAAATCTAATTTCGGACCATAGAAAGCAGCTTCGCCATATTCTACAACGGTATTCAAACCTTTATCCGCAGCAGCATTGATAATTGCATTCTCTGCTTTTTCCCAATTTTCATCGGAACCTATATATTTATCTCTATTTTCTTTGTCACGCAACGAAATTTGAGCCGTAAAATTTTCAAATCCTAAAGAACTGAAAACGTACAATACCAAATCAATTACTTTTTTGAATTCTTCATCCAATTGTTCTGGCGTACAAAAAATATGCGCATCATCCTGAGTAAATCCACGAACACGAGTCAAACCGTGCAATTCGCCACTTTGCTCGTACCTATAAACCGTTCCAAATTCAGCGTAACGCTTTGGTAAATCTTTATACGACCACGGTTTTGTATTGTAAATTTCACAGTGGTGTGGACAGTTCATTGGTTTCAATAAAAACTCTTCGCCTTCAGCAGGAGTCGTTATCGGTTGAAAACTATCTGCACCATATTTCGCGTAATGTCCCGAAGTAACATACAATTCTTTTTGTCCAATATGTGGCGTAATTACTTGCTCGTAACCCGCTTTTTTCTGTGCCTTTTTCAAAAATTGTTCCAATCG
>CANIFM010000223.1 GCA_947466955.1 Bacteroidota bacterium | reverse complement strand
CGTTTTTACATTGGCGATACCGGAATGGGAATTGGAAAATTATTGACTTGCGGTGGACTTGGGATTTGGACAATTATCGATTGGTTCCTAATTATGGGTGCAACTCGTGAAAAAAATATGGAAATGTTCCAAAAGTCAATCTATTAATAAATGTCTAAAAACAAGTTATATTCTTTACTATTAATAGCTTGTTCAGCAGGATTTATTTATTTATTATACCACATTTACTATCCCGAAAGCAACGCGTATTCGGTTTGTATTATCAAGAATATTTCAGGATTTCCCTGTCCTTCTTGTGGTGCAACACGTGCGGTACAATTATTATTTAAAGGCGATTTTGTGGGTTCTATTTTGATGAATCCGTTCGGAATAATAATAAGTGCAATTCTAATTATTTTGCCTTTTTGGATTGTAATTGATTTGATTTTAAAAAAAGAAACTTTTTATAGGTTTTACAATAAAATAGAATGCCTTTTGAAACAAAAAAAAATAGCAATTCCATTGATAATCTTAGTGATTTTAAATTGGATTTGGAACATCAATAAAGTAGTATGACACAAGAAATCAACTTCGCATATCAACCTTCAGAACACGAAAACGAAAAGGCATCCAATAGTTATTTAATGTCATTAGTAGCTGTAATTGCTGGATTGCCTCTGCCGATTATCAATTTATTAGCAACGTTTTTTTTCTATTTAGCCAATCGGAAAAGCACTTTTTTTGTACGTTGGCATTGCACACAAGCGTTACTTTCGCAAGCTGTTTTATTGTTTGCCAACAGCTACAGTTTTTGGTGGACGGTTTCCATTATTTTTACAGATGAAAAAGTTTCCAACCACTATTTTGCTTATTTATTTACGGTGATTGTCTTCAACATTTTAGAAATTATTTCAACCATTTATTGTGCAATTCAAACTCGAAAAGGGAAACACGTTAAGGTTTTCTTTTTTGGAAATGTGACTAACTTAATCTGTAAATCGTAATGGTAAAGAAAATAATACTCCCAGGATTCATAATTCTAATTGCTTTTTTCGGACTGTATTTAGCACTTTCACAAGTTGATTTTGTTTCATTATTTCACGTAAAAGAAATCCGAAGTTCGTCGGAAAATAAAATTGGAGATTTAATTTGGGATGAAATTTCATCAACAGGCGACGTTATTTCTAATGATTCAATTACAGAAACATTAGATAAATTAATTGCGCCAATTTGCGATAAAAATAACATCAAAAAAGACTCTTTAAAAATTCATATTGTTGTAAATGATGATATAAACGCCTTCGCATTGCCCGATAATCATTTGGTGGTTTTTACGGGATTAATCAAAGAATGTAAAAATCAAGAAGCTTTGCAAGGGGTTTTAGGGCACGAAATTGCTCACATTGCGAACAATCACGTAATGAAAAAACTATCTAAAGAAATTGGTTTATCAGTTTTGCTTTCTGCAACTACAGGCGGAAAAGGAAGTGCGATTGTAAAAGAAATTCTAAAATCGTTATCGTCATCCGCTTATGACAGAACATTAGAAAAAGAAGCGGATATGGCGAGCGTAGATTATCTTTTGAAAGCCGACATCAACCCAGAGCCTTTCGCTGATTTTATGTTTGAATTGGCACAACAAAAAAACCTTTCTGATAATTTATATTGGATTTCTTCTCACCCAGAATCAGAAGAACGTGCCAAATATATTCTGGCTTATTTGAAAGATAAAAAGTATAAAAAAATCCCAACGATTTCTATTGAAAAATGGGAAAACTATAAAAAATTAGTTGCCGAAAAAACAAAATAATAAGGGGTTTTTTTAATCATTTTGATAAGATTACTATTTAAAAAACAGAAGAATTCAAATCAGATGGTTCAAAACTAATTCTTAGGTAACTAATTGAAATTGAAATAATACCATTCCCGAAAAGTTCTTGTGATAATTGTTGTTTTTTTACTGCGTCCAAGCCGTTAATTACTTCTGCACTTCCTCCTGTTAGCGTATATCCGAAACCATCTATTGTTTGAAAACTTTGAGTTTCATCGACTTCACGTACATCGCAACGCCTCGCAATGACAAACCGGGGAGAGGAATTTATTTTACACACTTTGTAATACCAACACTTTTTAACCATAGCTTTGGAAAAGTATTACAAGCGCAAAAATTAATCTTAGTAACAACAATTATTTATTAACGTCCTTCCATTTTATTCTATGCCCCTTAATGATCCTACAATTACTCGAACCTAGGAAAGCGCTCAACAAAGCCTTTTTGAAAATCAAAGCCAATCGAGAACCCCTCGAATGCTTCAAAGTGAATCTTACCCAAATTCTAAACTCCATCAACGAGAAGGAAACCGAGGAATTTCATAAAAATCTTGTTATAGATTTCCTAAAGAAAACCTATTACGACCCCAACTATTCTGTGAATACTAAGGGACGTAACGACTTAGTGATTCATAACGGCAAAGATGCCACAACTCCAGTTGCCGTTATCATTGAGGCAAAATCGCCCAGCAACAAATCCGAAATGATTACGGCTGCCAACCTGAACGGAAAAGCCCTGCAAGAACTGGTTTTGTATTATTTGCGGGAACGAATTACTCATAAAAATACCGAGTTAAAACATCTTGTGGTAACGAATATCTACGAATGGTTTGTTTTTGATGCACAGTTATTCAACAAGCTTTTTGCCGAAAACAAAGCCTTTGTAAAGCAATTTGTTGATTTTGAAGAAGGACGATCGTCGAGCAAGAAAACCGATTTTTTCTATAATGATATTGCAAAACCATTTATCGAAGCACTGCAACACACCGTAGAATTTGCCTATTTCGACATTCGGAAGTACGACAAAGCCTTACGAAATTCGGATAAGGAAGACGATAAACCGCTGGTGGCACTTTACAAATTACTATCGCCAGAGCATTTGCTGAAATTGTCATTTGCAAACGATAGCAACTCCTTAGACAAGAATTTCTATGGCGAACTCCTGCACATCATTGGCTTGACCGAAATAAAAGACGGTGGCAAAAAACTAATTCAACGGCACAAGTTGGGCGATAGAAACCCAGGTTCGTTGCTGGAAAATGCTATTGTACAACTGGACAGTTTAGACAAAGTTTCGCGCTTGCAAAATGCCAAACAATATGGCGATACCTACGACGAAAAACTGTTTAATATTGCCTTAGAGCTTGTTATTACTTGGGTCAATCGTATTTTGTTTCTAAAATTATTAGAAGCACAATTGATAACTTACCACAAAGGCGACCGAAGTTATTCGTTCCTAAACTCCGATTTGATAAAGGATTATGACAACCTGAACATGTTGTTTTTTCAGGTATTAGCACGAAAACCAGAGGATCGCATCGAGCGAGTAAAAACGCCTTTTGCAAAAATTCCGTACCTGAACAGTTCCCTTTTTGAACCTACGGATTTAGAACATGATACTTTATTCATCACACAGTTAGAAGATAATATCCCATTGCAACTGCTTTCGGCAACAGTAATCAAGGACAATCAAGGCAAGAAAAACACGGGTGGCAAAATCACCTTGGATTATTTCTTCTCGTTCCTTGATGCGTATGATTTTACGAGTGAAGGCGGCGAGGACATCCAGGAAGAAAACAAACGCCTGATCAATGCCTCGGTGCTGGGATTGATATTCGAAAAAATTAATGGTTACAAAGACGGTTCTTTTTTTACGCCCAGTTTCATTACGATGTACATGTGCAAGGAAACGATTCGGCGTGCTGTGGTAGAAAAATTCGGTCCTTTGGCTCCCGAAAAAGAGGGTTTTCAAAGTTTCGAGGACGTTCAAGCCTATTGCTACCACCATTATAAAAAGGAAGACAAGGCACAATTTAATGCGTTGATCAACGATATAAAAATATGTGATCCTGCGGTGGGTTCAGGACATTTCTTGGTTTCGGCATTGAACGAATTGATTGTTATCAAGAAAGAATTGGGCGTTTTAGTCGATAAAGACGGCTTGCAGCTTCGGGTGGATTTCGAAGTCGTGAACGACGAATTGATTGTTACCGATGAAGACGGCATCCTGTTTTCCTATAACCCGAACAACAAAGAAAGCCAGCGCATTCAGGAAACGCTTTTCCACGAGAAGCAAACTATTATAGAAAACTGCTTGTTTGGGGTGGACAT
>CANIFM010000222.1 GCA_947466955.1 Bacteroidota bacterium | reverse complement strand
TAATTTACGAAGCAAGTATCTTTATTTCGGTATTTGTATATAAAAATAAAAACAAAGAAAATGTCTGAAATCCTATCTGAATTCAACGATTACCGTACAAAAATGAACGAAAAGTTATTGGCAGACAATAACAAAATCGTCAAAAGAATTTTCAATTTAGATACCAATGCGTATGCCGCAGGAGCACTTGATGTAAAAACAAAAGAGCTTTTAGGATTAGTAGCGTCCGCCGTTTTGCGTTGTGATGATTGTGTGAAGTACCACCTTGAAACGAGTTTTAAAGAAGGTGTTTCCAAAGAAGAAATGATGGAAGCAATGGGAATTGCGACTTTAGTAGGCGGAACAATTGTGATTCCTCATTTGCGAAGAGCGTATGAATTTTGGGAAGCTCTGGAAGAGAATAATCAGACAAAATAGACAACTTAGACTAATAGATTTTTAGACAAAAAGAAGAGCGGCAATTATAAAATTTGTTAATTTATCTAAAAAGTCCCAAAATATACCTATTTAATTTTGTCTATTTGTTTGTCAATCTAAAAAATCTAAGAAGTCTAAAAATCTAAAGATCTAAAGATCTAAGAAGTCTAAAATCTAAGAAATCTAATAACCAAAAATAAATGATATTAAGAGCAGAAAATTTAGTCAAAACATACAAAGGAAGAAGTGTTGTAAAAGGGATTTCTGTGGAAGTAAATCAAGGGGAAATCGTTGGTTTATTAGGTCCAAATGGCGCTGGAAAAACGACTTCTTTTTATATGATTGTGGGATTGGTTAAACCAAACGCAGGGAATATTTATCTTGACGATATGAATATTACCGATTATCCAATGTATAAAAGGGCACAACAAGGAATTGGCTATTTAGCACAAGAAGCTTCTATTTTCAGAAAATTGAGTGTGGAAGACAATATTTTGAGCGTTTTACAACTTACAAAACATACCAAAGCGGAACAAGAAGCCAAAATGGAAAGCTTAATTGCTGAATTTGGATTGAATCATATTCGTACAAATCGTGGCGATTTACTTTCTGGTGGAGAACGCCGTAGAACTGAAATCGCCCGTTGTTTGGCTACAGATCCAAAATTTATTTTATTAGACGAACCTTTCGCAGGTGTTGACCCTGTTGCCGTTGAAGACATTCAAAGAATCGTAGCGCAATTGAAAAATAAGAATATTGGGATTTTAATTACAGATCATAATGTTCAGGAAACATTGGCAATTACGGATAAAACGTATTTGATGTTTGAAGGTGGAATTCTTAAAGCGGGAACCCCGGAAGAATTAGTGGAAGATGAAATGGTGCGCCGCGTTTATCTTGGTCAGAATTTTGAATTAAGAAAAAAGAAATTGGAATTTTAGTTTATTTTGCAATAAAAAGTTTCACCATATAAGGCATATAAGAGCATATAAAATAGTGATGATTTTGATTTTAGAATCAAAAAAACAACACAGATTTCCACAGATTTCCACAGATTTTTTAAAACTTAAATGGACTTAAATGCCTTATATGGTAAAAAAAATAGACTGACTTTTTTGCCACAGATTACACAGATTTCCACAGATTTTTTAAAACTTAAATGAACTTAAATGCCTTATATGGTAAAAAAATAGAATGACTTTTTTGCCACAGATCACAAAGATTTCCACAGATTTTTTAAAACTTAAATGACCTTAAATGCCTTATATGGTGAAAAAAGAGACTGACTTTTTTGCCACAGATTACACAGATTCGCACAGATTTTTTAAAACTTAAATGAACTTAAATGCCTTACATGGTAAAAAAAAATAGACTGACTTTTTTGCCACAGATTACACAGATTCGCACAGATTTTTTAAAACTTAAATGACCTTAAATGCCTTATATGGTGAAAAAAGAGACTGACTTTTTTGCCACAGATTACACAGATTTCCACAGATTTTTTAAAACTTAAATGAACTTAAATGCCTATGTGATAAAAATTTAAATGAACTTATATGCCTTAAATGGAGAAAAATTTAAGCTTTTTTACCTATAATCAAATTCATAATTACCGACAAGAATACATAGAATACAATTACCATAGCGACGCCCGAAAACTGAAAAAGTACTAATAAAACCAGTGAAATAAGTAAGAATACAATTTGCAAGGCATTATCCTTAAAGTTGAATTTCTTGATTTTTAATGCGAACAAGGGAATTTCTGCATTTAGAATATAAGCACTTAAAAGTGTTATTACCAATAAAACCCAATTGTTAGTCAGCAATTCTAATGCAATCAAAGAATCCGAATGTTTGACAATTAAAGGCAAACTCAAAATAAATAGTGCATTGGCAGGTGTTGGCAATCCAATAAAAGAATCTGTTTGACGCGTGTCAATATTGAAATTCGCCAAACGATAGCAAGAACCCAATGTAATTATAAATCCTAAATAAGGAAAATATACTAACGACGGATCGGTATTTACACTATTGGAAAGCATTAGAAACATAACATATCCGGGAACAAAACCGCTGGTAACCATATCTGCTAAAGAATCCAATTGCAATCCAAGCGGACTTGAAACATTGAGCAATCGTGCGAAAAAACCATCGAAGAAATCGAAGAAAATTCCCAAGCACACGAAATAGAATGCCATTTCAAAATTCTCATTTACAGCAAAAACTAAGGCAACGCAACCACAAAATAGATTGAGAAGCGTAATTATATTCGGAATGTGTCTTTTTATAGTCATTGAGAATTAATTTATTAAAACAAAGAACGCAAATTTAATACAATAAGTTAAAGACAAGTGCGTTTTTAGAATAGATTTTTAAAGTATTCCGAAACATTTGCTTTTATTTAGAAAAACAAAGTAGGAACATCATTAAAATTGTATATTTTTGGTAAAAAATCTCAAACTTCGAGTTTGTAAATTGATTTCATTTGAAAAACATCATCTTCATAGTATTCGCACTTACAACCACCTTAAGTTTTGCACAAACGGCGAGGAAATATTCCAATGAATTTATGAATATTGGTGTCGATGCAGCAGCTTTAGGAATGTCAAACGCAGTGACAGCAAGCTCTAACGACGTGAATTCTGGTTATTGGAACCCTGCAGGACTCATCGGATTGGAAGACAAACAAGTTTCTTTGATGCACGCTAGTTATTTTGCCAATATCGCGCAATACGATTATGCTGCTTATGCAACGCCCATTGACGACCAAAGTGCGTGGGGAATTTCTATGATTCGTTTCGGCGTGGACAATATTATGAATACCACACAATTAATTGACAGTCAAGGAAATATCGATTACAACAGAATCAGCCTTTTTTCTACTGCCGATTACGGAATGACCTTTTCTTATGCTCGAAAACTAAAGTTTTCAGGGCTTCAATATGGTGTAAGCTCAAAAGTAATCCGAAGAATTATCGGTGAATTTGCGAGTTCTTGGGGATTTGGTTTTGATGTGGGATTGCAATTCACGAGAAACGATTGGAAATTCGGTTTGATGCTTCGAGACATTACCACAACGTATAATGTTTGGGCAATTGACGAAGCAGCATACAATTCAATTAAAGATGCAATTGGAGGACAAAATCAAGAACTTCCAGAGAATACTGAAATAACATTGCCAAAAGCACAATTTGGAATGTCGAAAAAATTTGAATTCCACAATGACACCAGTCTTTTGGCTGCAGCCAATTTAAATATGAGTTTTGCAAGAACCAATGCTATTATTTCAACAGAAGGATTGAGCATTGACCCAGCTTTAGGATTTGAATACGGTTATACCGATTTGGTTTTTATTCGAGCAGGCGTTGGAAATTTTCAGAATGTGGTTCAAATTGACAACACAAAAAAAGTAGGATTTCAACCCAATGTCGGTTTGGGATTCAAGTATAAAGGAATTCAGATTGATTATGCTTTAACCGATTTAGGAGATCAAAGTGCTGCTTTGTATTCTAATATTTTCTCGGTAAAAGTAGATTTAAGTATTTTTAGATAGAGTATTCAATAAGAATTGTAATATTGCGATGCAGCTTAACTTTAAACATATAACTTTAAACATATAACATCTAATATGTATCGCATAAAACAGACCCTACTCTACTCTTTTTTAATCGTTATCCTATTTACAAATAAAGTAATTGGTCAAATTCTTCCACTTTCTGAAAATGCCGAAGTAAGTATAATTACTTGCGGAAC
>CANIFM010000221.1 GCA_947466955.1 Bacteroidota bacterium | reverse complement strand
TACTTTCTCGGGACTTTCGACTTTACGACATTAAAACTTTCGACTTATTACTTATTCAGATCTAATTTTTCAGCGAAATAATCACAGAAGTCTTTCATTGTGTCCGACATTTTTTCGTCGTCAGTAGCACGTTTGAAAGTATCTGACATTGCAACTAAAGTTTGATGAAAAAACAATTTCATTTCGTCAACTGGCATATCTTTTGTCCACAAATCGATTCGCAAAGATTCTTGTGCTTTACTATCCCAAATAGAAAGCATAATGGCTTTGGCATCTTCAGCTTGAACACCACCATCTTGTGCTGTCCAGCTTAGTTTTTCGGGTACTTTATTTTCGTCTAATTCTACGAAAAATTTAATTTCAGAAGTTGAATTTGCCATTATTTTTTAGGTTTATATTTTGATTTTTGAAATAATTCCATTGGATCCATTTGCAATACTTGTTGCAAAGTTACATCATTATTATTCATAAAAGAACGAACAATTTGCCATCCGACCCACGTTCCTACTCTTCCCGGGGTTTCGTTATCGATTTCCAAATAGAATTTTGAGAACGGTGCAACATTAATAAATCGGTTTGGTAATTTAGAATCGGTGCTATACAATAATTTATCTTCCATAAAATAACGCCACATATAACTTTCGTTTTCTTGGCACCACGTTATTTGTTCTGGCGTGTAACCAATTTTTTCAGCATCGGTAGATTCGGGTAATAAAACGTCTTTTAGATACAATTCTTTTCCTGCATAAATCATTTGCGAAAGCAAGGTTTTATCTGAAACATTAGGAATTTTTGTTGCTGCAAAACTGGAAACAATATCCGGCATAATTTGATTTTCCTCGAAATTTTGTTTTAGATATTCTGGAAACTCATAAAATTTATGATTTTTACCTAAATATAAATCCAAAGAAATTACGACCAAAGTATCTGCATAAATTGCTTTGTTTTGATAATCCATTTCAGAAATCAGAGTAATCACTTTTGGTATTTTCGTTTTGGGGAAATAATATTTTATATGACGGAAAAGATGATCTAAATCGGTATTTACCTTTTCAAAATTAGAATATTTTTTTTGCACTTCCGTGTATAATTCTCTGTTCAATGGATTTTTAATTTTATTGACCCAAACAGAATCTGGCGTTGCAACTGGAAATAAATACGGGTATTTTTGTTTGATTTGCGAAAGATTTGCAACTGGAGTTTCATAGAAAATTTTGTCGAAACGTTCTACCTTTACAGATACGGGAATGTTTTCGACTTCTTTTTCGATTTTACTTTTTTTATCGCAAGATGCTAAAAGCACCAATAATGAGAATAAAGACAACAAATTTTTCATATTAGACATTTTTTAGCCCTGATTACTTCACCTAACTTTTATTTTCATCGGAGTTCAGTGAACTTCGTTTGCAGTGGAAATCCTTTTTTTGAGGCACGAAAAAAAAGATTGGAACGGAAAGCAGGAAATAGCTCCAAATAATTATTATTTTTGCAAAGATACATTGCAGTATTTTAAAATTTTACAAAATATGTCTAAAAAAAGTACAATTCAAGTTGAAAAAGTTAACAATCACATTGTCAATTGGTTAAAAGAATATGCGATTGCTTCAAAAACGAATGGATTTGTAATAGGAATTTCTGGCGGAGTTGATTCGGCGGTTACTTCAACATTATGTGCCCAAACGGGATTGCCAACTTTGTGTGTGGAAATGCCGATTCATCAGGCGGAAAGTCACGTAAGCCGTGGGAAAGAGCACATTTCGCAACTTAAAAACAGGTTTTCAAATGTTTCCAGCACGATTGCAGATTTGACTCCGGTATTTGACAGTTTTGTAGATTTGGTGCCGACTGGAGCTGATGAAAACAGAAAACACCTTGCTTTAGCAAATACTCGGGCGCGCTTGCGAATGACAACTTTGTATTATCATGCGGGTATTTACGGGTATTTAGTTGCTGGAACTGGGAATAAAGTCGAGGATTTTGGCGTAGGTTTCTACACAAAATATGGTGATGGCGGTGTAGATTTGAGTCCAATTGCGGACTTAATGAAATCGGATGTTTTTGCGCTTGGAGAATTTTTAAAAATACCCGAATCTATATTGAAAGCGGAACCTTCAGACGGACTTTTTGGAGATGCAAGAACGGACGAAGAGCAACTTGGAGCCAGTTATGATGAGTTGGAATGGGCAATGCTGGAAGATGAAAAAGGAAAAACTGCAGCCGATTTTTCAGGAAGAGAACAAATTGCATTTTCAATTTATAAAAGGTTAAATACAATAAATCAGCATAAAATGAATCCGATTCCAGTTTGTTTGATACCTTCAGAATTTAAATAAATAAACTACTTTTGCGATATGATAAAATGGCTGAACGGTTTATTTACGAAAGCAAAACCAGCAGAGAAAACAGATGTTATGAATATATTTTTGATTGTAGGTCTCGGAAATATTGGTGCAGAATATGTAAATACGAGACATAATATAGGGTTTAAAGTTTTAGATTTTTTAGCTAAAAACGAAAGCATTTCATTTGATAATGTAAAATTTGGTGCTTTAGCAGAATTAAAATTGAAGGGCAAAACTTTTTTTCTATTAAAGCCAAACACGTATATGAATCTTAGTGGGAAAGCAGTTAAATATTGGATGGAAAAAGAAAATATTCCGCTTCAAAATATATTAATAATTGCTGATGATTTGAATTTGTCTTTTGGTACCATTAGAATTAGATCAAAAGGAAGTGATGGCGGACATAATGGCCTAAAGAACATTACATTACTATTAAATACTCAGGAATATGCTCGTTTTCGATTTGGAATTAGTGACGAATTTAAAAAAGGGAAACAAGTAGATTATGTACTTGGTAATTGGGATGATATTGAAAAAGTAAAGCTTCCAGAACGATTAGAAGTATCAACAGAAATTATAAAATCATTCGGATTGGCAGGTTTAGAGATTACAATGACCTCGTTTAATGGAAAGTAACTGCAGTTTCAAAAGTTAAAATATTGCAAATAGTCCTTTTAAATTGGTTTGTTTTTTGAATAAAATTAATACCTTTACAAAAATCTTTTTTTATGCCTAAAAAATACTTTTATATCACCTTTATTTTATTTTGTTTTTTTTCATTCAATATGAATGCACAAGAAAGCAAAATTCAATCTAAAACTCAAGACACTTCTATCGATGGTTTGAGTTTTTACCCTAATCCAGTAAGTAATGGCAAGATTTATATTACTTCAAAATCATCTTTGGATAAAGAAGTAATTATTTTTGATGTTTTAGGAAAAAAGGTATTTCAAACACTTGTTAATTCAAAAGAATTGAACATTTCTATGCTCTCTCCGGGCGTTTATATCATTAAAATTAAAGAAGGTGATGCAACTGCAACTAGAAAACTTATAATCAAATAGTTAAAACCTTACTTTACAAATAATATTTAATACTAATTTTACATGGTATTTTGCTAACAAAGAAAAATACTTACTATATTTGCTTAATTAAAACTTAAAAATCAAAAACATGAAAAAAATTTACGCTTTATTATTTACATTGGTAATTAGTAGCATCTCTTTTGGACAGACTATATTTTCTGAAAATATGGGAACTCCATCAGCTACTACTGCTCTTGCAACTTACATTACAGGGACAGCACCCGCTACTTTTCAAAACGTTGCTCCAATTGTGTTTTCAGGAACCGCTGATGTTAGAATTTCATCTCAATCATCTACATATTCTGGTTTCTCTGCGGGGGGGAATGTTTGGCTAGCTTCAGTTGCTGTTGCAACACCCCCAGTTGCAAATAAATATTTTCAAATTGATGGGATTAACACATCATCATATAATATAGCTAATTTACAACTGTCTTTTGGTTATTTAACAACATCTGCGACAGTACAGGCTATTGTTGAATTTAGCACTAATGGAACTACTTGGACACCAATAACTTTTACAAATAATTCAACTGCAAATGCTTGGAATTTAGTTACTATTCCAACTGGGGTAATTCCATCTTCTTCATCACTTTCTTTAAGATTTACAGGGTCAACTGCAGGAATGAGAATTGATGATATAAAAGTATTTAACTTTAACCCTTCTTGTACTTTAGTATTAGGAACTCCAACTGGATTGTGTGACGCAGTAACATCTGGATTGGATACTTATACTGCTACTATTCCT
>CANIFM010000220.1 GCA_947466955.1 Bacteroidota bacterium | reverse complement strand
TATTGTTTTCAGGAATGATAACAGCTCAAATAGGAATTGGAACTTCAAGTCCAGATAAATCATCTGTTTTAGACTTAACTTCAAATAATAAGGGATTATTGGTTCCTAGAATGTCATCCGCAAAAAGAGATTCAATACTTCTACCTCCAAAGGGATTAATTATTTTTAACACTACTTCAAATGCGATTGAAATAAACAGTGGAACGTCAACAATAAAATCATGGGGTGGGTTGTCTGGTAGTTCTGCGTCCAATTCAAGTTTTTTGTCTGCGAATGAAGCAAGTGAAGTGACTACGTTGTCCCCATTAGATGAAATTATTCCAGGGATGACTTTATCTCCGCAAGCGGGTACTTATTCCGTTTCGTTTAATAGTCAATACAATAGTGCTCCCTATAATTACGATGTAAATATTACGCAACAAGGAGTTTCGGATATACAGGCTGTTTATAATAAATTAATGATTATACCAACTACAAATTCTACCCATGCACCCGTTTTTGGAAATGGAGAAGTGCTAAACTCTGGAGTATTTTCAACAGGAGCAGCTACGTCAGTTTCTGGAACACTTGTTTTGGATGCACAAGGAAATCCTAATGCTATTTTTATATTTAAAGTTGGAGGTGCTTTTACTTCAAGTGCTGGATCTGAAGTTGTTTTGGTAAATGCTGCTTCTGCTTGTAATGTTTTTTGGATTGCAGAGGGAGCAATAGCTTTGGCAGCTGCTACAAGAATGAAAGGAACATTATTAGGACACAATGGCGCAGTTGGAATGGCTGCTGGTTGTCAACTGATTGGGAGGTTATTTTCAACCATGGGAGCTGTAACAACTGATGGTTCGTCTGTTCTAATTCCTTCAAATTGTTCTTATATTAATTTAGGGGTTTTATCAACTTTTGCTCTTTATACATCAGTTGGTGCGGTAACAAATGCTGGAATATCTTCAATTACAGGAGATATTGGTTCAAATGTAGGACTAATAAGTGGTTTTACAACTTCTACTTTAGTTGGTACAACCTATACTAATTCAAGCCCTTTGGTCAATATAGATGCCAATGTTCTAGCAACTTTCAGTGTATATCAAAATGGGATTTTAGTTCCAAATTCTAGTAGAATAAGAAGAAGTAAGTCAGACACTACAGATATTTCTTTACAAGCTATTGCAACCGTTTTAGCAGGACAAACAATTGATATTAGATGGAAAACAGATGTGAGTGCTCTAAAAGTAGGAAGTCGAATTTTGACAATCATTAAAGTTCAATAATTAAAACTAACTGAAATGAAAAACTTTAAATTATATTTTTTAATAGTATTCATTACTATTTCAATAACTAGTTTTGCTCAAATAGGAATTGGCACAAATACTCCAGATCCTTCTGCGTTATTGGATTTAAATTCAACTTCCAAAGGTCTATTAATGCCTAGAATGACCACTTTGCAACAAACGAATTTAGTACGACCAGCCATTGGATTGACAATTTATAATACAACAACAAGTCAAATAGAAACCAATAAAGGCGATGGACTTGGGGGAGCTTTATGGACTAGTGCCTCAACAACAGGAACAACTGCATTGCCTGGAACCAATACAAATCAATTGGCTACAACAGCATTTGTATTAGCAAATAATTTTGGAAGTTACGCTTCTGTAAATGAAATAGTACCAATATCAACAACTTCATTAACAGATGTTTTAGTAAATGGAATGATTGTTTCACCACCTTCAGGAACTTATTCGGTGTCATTTAATAGTCAATATAATAATGATTTTATTACTACTACTGTCACAGGCACTGGTATTTCAACTTCACAAGCTGCTGTAGATTTACAAGCTGCATACAATCAATTGATAGCCATTCCTGTGACTAATACTACTCATATTCCTGCCTTTGGAAGTGGAGAAACAATTACGCCTGGTGTTTATTTTATTCCAGGTGCTGCTTCTGTAGCTGGTACTTTAATTTTGGATGCACAAGGAAATTCAAATGCACTTTTTGTATTTAAAACAGGTGGTGCCATGGCTGCTGGTGCTGCAACTATTATAGTTTTAGCAAATGGTGCTGAAGCTAGAAATGTTTTTTGGGTTTCTGAAGGTTCCCCAAGTGTTGGAGCTGCATCTACTATGAAAGGCACAATGATAGGTCATAATGGAGCAGCATCAATGGCTGCAACGGGAGTATTAGAAGGAAGACTTTTGACTATTTTAGGAGCGGTTACCTTTGGACCAGGGACAGCAATAATTCCTTCAGGAGTTTCCCCAATTGATTTAGGAATATTGTCAAGTTTTGTACTTTATACAAATAATGGGGCAGTAAGTAATACAGCAATATCTAACATTACTGGTGATATAGGAACTAATGTTGGCGCAATTACAGGTTTTGAAATCTCTACAATAGAGGGGAATTTTTATACCAATAGTTCTCCTGTCACAAACCCATCAACAGTAACTACAACAGTAATTAATGACACTAAAACTCCTGCTACTTTCAGTATTTATCAAAATGGAATATTAATTCCAAGTTCAACTAAAACATTAATAAGTGATGCCAACGCTGCAAATATTTCTTTACAAGCAATCGCAACAATAATTACAGGACAACCAATTGAAGTGAGATGGAAAACTGCGGCAGCTAAATTAAGTATGGGGAATAGAACATTGACAGCAATAAAAATTCAATAAAAATTAATTTTATGAAAATAGTCAAAAATTATAATTTTATACTATTAATTATCATTTCAGCATCTAGTTTTGCTCAAATAGGAATTGGTACAAATATTCCAGATCCATCTGCAATATTAGATTTAAATTCATCTTCGAAAGGTTTGTTGATACCAAGAATGACCACTTTGCAACAAACGAATTTATTAAATCCTGCTATAGGATTACTGATTTACAATACCACGACAAGTCAAATAGAAACCAATAAAGGAAATGGGTTCGGTGGGGCTTTATGGACAGGCGCATCAACATCTGGAACAACTGCCATTATAGGTACAAATACGTCTCAACTAGCTACAACTGAATTTGTATTAGAAAACTCTGATGGATATTCCTCTGTAAACGCTTCAATAGAAACTGCTACTACCTCTTCTACGAACGAATTAATAGCAGGAATGGCATTAACACCTCCCGCAGGATTATATTCTGTTTCATTTAATAGTCAAATTAATAATGCAGCTGTTACAACCGTTACAACTCAAAACACATCAATAGGAACAGCTCAAGGTGTGATAGATTTACAAGCTGCATACAATCAATTGGTAGCTGTTCCAACAACTAATTTCTCTCATATACCTGCGATGGGAAGTGGTGAAACATTACTTCCAGGTGTTTATTTATTTCCAGCCGCAGCTTCAATAGCGGCAGTATTAAATTTAGATGCTCAAGGTAATTCAGACGCAGTATTTATTTTCAAAATAGGTGGTGCATTTGCCATTGGTGCAGTCTCTTCAATTGTGTTGCAAAACGGAGCCTTAGCACGAAATGTTTTCTTTGTTTCCGAAGGAGCAATTAGTGTTGGTGCCACTTGTATAATGAAAGGAACATATATTTCTCACGCAGCAGCACTTGCTTTTAATGCGGGAAGCAATCTTGATGGGCGATTTTTTACAATGACTGGAGCAATAACTTTTGGACCCGCAACGGCAATTGTACCATCGGGAGCATCTCCAATTAATTTAGGCGTGTTAACAAACTTTGCTATTTTTACAGGTGCTGGGGCTATTTCAAATGCTGGAATCTCAACGATTATCGGTAATGTTGGAACGAATTCGGGAGCAATAACAGGTTTGGAAATTTCAAATGTTTCTGGGACAGTATATACCCCAGATTCAATAGTTGTTTATACTCCCCCAATAACTACCACCACAACCACTACTTCTACATCACCTATATTAGCAACCTTTAGTATTTTTCAAAACGGAGTTTTAGTACCAAATTCAAGTCGTACTATTGTAAGTAATTTAAATGTAACAAGTGTAAATTTACAAGCAATGGCAACTGTCTCAACTGGTCAAACAATTGATGTTCGTTGGAAAATAGATTCAGGCAAAGTAGCGATAGGGAATAGAATTTTAACTTTAATTAAAGTACGTTAATTATTTATCTATCGACAAATGAGGAATCAAAATCGAATTGTTTTAATGTTGATTTTTTTAATTTCTGTAATTTCAAATGCCCAAAC
>CANIFM010000219.1 GCA_947466955.1 Bacteroidota bacterium | reverse complement strand
TCTTCCAATATTTCAGGAATTACTGCAGTTTCGTCGGGAACAAGTGCTACTTTAAGGTGGACTATTTCTAATGGAACTTGTGTGAGCACAGACGATGTTGTACTAACAAATAGTTCAACTTCTGTTGCAGGGACAGTGAGTGGCGGAACGGCAATTTGTAATGGAAGTACGAGTCCATTGCTAACATTAACAGGTTATTCTGGTACCATCACAAAATGGCAATCAGCAATAAGTCCATTTACATCTTGGACGGATATTGTAAATTCGGCCGCAACTTATACTTCTGGTGCATTGTCTGCAACAACACAATATAGAGCAGTAGTACAAACTGGAAGTTGTACCGCAGTAAATTCAGTAACTACCAATGTTAGTGTTAATCCAACGAGTGTTGGAGGAACGGTAACTGGAGGAACAACGATTTGTTCAGGAAATTCTAGTGCGTTACTAACATTGTCAGGTTATTCGGGTAACATTACAAAATGGCAATCAGCAATAAGTCCATTTACAACATGGACAGATATTACAAATACCGCTACAACTTATACTTCAGGAGCATTAGCTGCAACCACACAATTTAGAGCTGTGGTACAAAGTGGAAGTTGTGCTTTAGCAAATTCTGCGGTTACAACGGTAACCGTAATTCCTTTGTCAAATGGAGGGACGGTAACTGGAGGAACAACTATTTGTTTAGGAAATACTAGTGCATTACTAACATTATCAGGTTATACAGGAAGTATTACAAAATGGCAATCAGCAATAAGTCCGTTTATAACATGGACAGATATTGTAAATACAACCACAACCTATACTTCAGGAGCATTAACTGCAACCACACAATTTAGAGCCGTGGTACAAAGTGGAAGTTGTACTTCAGCAAACTCATCAGTTACAACGGTAACTGTAGATCCTTTATCAAATGGCGGAACGGTTACAGGCGGAACAACTATTTGTTCTGGAAATACTAGTGCATTGCTAACTTTATCGAGTTATACAGGAAGTATTACAAAATGGCAATCAGCAATAAGTCCATTTACAACGTGGACAGATATTGTTAATACCGCCACAACCTTTACTTCTGGAGCATTAACTGCAACAACTCAATTCAGAGCTGTGGTGCAAAGTGGAAGTTGTACTTCTGCAAATTCTGTAGTTACAACAGTAACTGTAGATCCCTTATCAAATGGCGGAACGGTAACTGGTGGAACAACTATTTGTTCTGGAAATACTAGTGCATTGCTAACTTTATCGGGTCATACAGGAAGTATTACAAAATGGCAATCAGCAATAAGTCCATTTACAACGTGGACAGATATTGTTAATACCGCCACAACCTATACTTCTGGAGCATTAACTGCAACAACTCAATTCAGAGCTGTGGTTCAAAGTGGAAGTTGTACTTCTGCAAATTCTGCGGTTACAACGGTAACTGTAGATCCTTTATCAAATGGCGGAACGGTAACTGGTGGAACAACTATTTGTTCAGGAAATACTAGTGCATTACTAACATTATCAGGTTATACAGGAAGTATCACAAAATGGCAATCAGCAATAAGTCCATTTACAACGTGGACAGATATTGTTAATACCGCCACAACCTATACTTCTGGAGCATTAACTGCAACCACACAATTTAGAGCCGTGGTACAAAGTGGAAGTTGCACTTCTGCAAACTCATCAGTTACAACGGTAACTGTAGATCCTTTATCAAATGGCGGAACGGTTACAGGCGGAACAACTATTTGTTCTGGAAATACTAGTGCATTGCTAACTTTATCGGGTCATACAGGAAGTATTACAAAATGGCAATCAGCAATAAGTCCATTTACAACGTGGACAGATATTGTAAATACTGCAACAACCTATACTTCTGGAGCATTAACTGCAACCACACAATTTAGAGCTGTGGTGCAAAGTGGAAGTTGTGCTTCAGCAAACTCTGCGGTTACAACGGTAACTACAAATTCAACTTCAATAGCGGGAAGTATTACAGGATCAGCAACCGTTTGCCCAGGAACTAATAGTACTTTATTAACTTTAACTGGAAACACCGGAACAATTCAATGGCAAACAGCATCTGACAACAGTTCGTTTTCCAATATCAATTTAGCAGCTGGCTCAACTTATACTGCGAGTAATTTAACAGCAACTACTTATTATCGAGCAATGGTTACTTCTGGAGTTTGCCCTTCAATAAATAGTGAAAGTGCAATCATTTCAATTAAAACAACTACGTTCAACGGGGTTTCTTGGGACAATGGAAATCCTTCAGCAACGACATCAATTGTATATAATTTTATTGGAAATTACACATTGCCAAATACTATTGCTGCTTGTAGTTGCACCGTTTCTTCGGGTAATGTGACGGTTCCTACTGGAAAATCCATGATATTGCTTGATAAATTAACTGTTACAAATGGCTCTTTAACTATTGAAAATAACGCTAATTTAATTCAAACAAATTCTGTTTCAAATTCTGGAAACATTACCGTTAAACGAAACTCAGGACTTCAAGTACGATTGGATCACACTTTATGGTCTTCACCTGTTTCCAATGTAAATTTGTATGGATTTTCACCATTGACATTAACAAACCGGTTTTATACTTATGCGACTGCAACTAACACTTATGTAACCATAGGATTATCAGCTGCTTCTACTTTTACTATTGGAAAAGGATTTGCTGTTCGAGCACCGAATACATTTCCATCAACACCACAAACCTGGGAAGGAAACTTTACTGGGGTTCCAAATAACGGAACGGTTCCTTTTGCTCTAGAAACTACTGGAACAGGCTATAATTTAGTGGGAAATCCTTATCCGTCTGCGATAGATGCGGCTTCATTTGTAGGCGGAAATCCCGCAATTAATGGCAATTTATATTTTTATGCCCATACATTAACAATGGGGACAAATGGATTATTTCCATCAGGTACCAATTATGCTATTTGGAATAGTTTAGGTTCAACTGCTGCAACACCAGGAACATCAGGCGTTCCAGCACTTGTGCCAAATGGTATTATTCAAGCGGGGCAAGGTTTTATTGTAAAAGCAACAAATCCTGGATCTGTAAATTTCACAAATTCAATGCGAGTTGGAAATACAGAAAATCAATTTTTTAGACATTCAACTACAATTGAACGCCACAGGTTATGGTTGAACCTTGCCAATGAAAATGGAATAGAAATTAATCAAATACTTGTTGGATATATTGAAGGTGCAACTTCTGGATATGATTCGAATTATGATGGATTGTCATTTGGAAATTCAGGAAGCTATTTAAGTTCTAAAATAGATGGTCTGGATTATACCATTCAAGGTCGTGCTTTACCTTTTTCCGATAATGATATAGTTTCTTTAGGATTTAAAGCAACGTTAGCAGGTAATTACTCTATTTCATTGTCTGCAATGGATGGTTTGTTTTTAGGTAATCAACCCGTTTATATTCTAGATACAGCTACTAATACCGTTCATGATATAAAAACATCCGCTTTTACATTTTATTCTGAAATGGGAGTTTTTGACAATCGTTTTCAACTAGTTTATAATCAAGCATTAGGAAATAACATACCCACTTTCAATTCCAATTCAGTAATTACATATAAAAAAGATGGGGTTATTTATGTTGCTTCAATCGGAATTCAACTAAAAGAAATAGAAGTATATGACGTTACTGGGCGATTGGTTTACAGGGAATCTAATATTAATTCCACACTAGGGATATTATCTCAACTAAAAACATCAAATGAAGTGTTATTATTAAAAATAATTTCCAATGACAATCAAACCATAACAAGAAAACTAATTAATTAAACAATAAGAATTATATTATTACAATGAAAAATTACAAGAAATTGATTTTTGCTCTTTTATTAACCGTTCTATTCCAAATTATTGTTTTCTCACAAAATCCAGGAGATTTTGGGGGTGAAGCCGATTTAAATCAAACAGATACACCAATAAACTCGCAATTATGGGTGTTAGTTGCAATTGGTTTAGGAGTTGCATTTTTTAAAACGAAGGGGGTTTTTCAAAAAAAGTAAACAAAAAACTCTTTTTATTTTTTAGATACCGTAATCATAAAGTCTTTTAAATAATAAGGTTCAAAGTACGCTACATCAACGAAATCCTTTTTTTGAAACTTATTGAAACTCAGTAAACCCATTTCTTTTGCCGATGGATATACCATT
>CANIFM010000218.1 GCA_947466955.1 Bacteroidota bacterium | reverse complement strand
TTATTATACACTCAAACACTATAATTATAAGCTCCGAGGTATTAATTACAGACTAATAGTATCAAATTATAGATTCAAAGACTATAATTATATTCTTTTAACTGCTTAACCGATTTAAATAATTAACCATCCAACGATTACAACCAAAAAAAGGAATTAAATGCAGTACAACGATAATACTATAAGTTCGTAAATAAATCAAATATATTTGAAAGAGAAAATTATAAAATTCTAAATCAAATACTTATGATTACCGTAAAAAAAGAAGGGATTATCCTTACCAAAACTGAACTTGGTTTTGAAGACGAAGGCGTGTTGAATCCCGCAGTTATAAAGGAAGGAAACACAGTTCATATATTTTATAGAGCCGTTAGAACCGGAAATTATTCCTCTATTGGATATTGCGAATTGGACGGACCTATAACCATAAAAGAACGACGCAACACGCCAATTTTAGTTCCACATTTTGATTACGAATCGCAAGGTGTTGAAGACCCACGAATAGTAAAAATTAATGATTTACATTATTTAACATATACCGCTTACGACGGAATAAATGCGCTTGGAGCTTTAGCTACATCCTATGATTTAGAGCATTTTGAAAGAAACGGATTGGTTGTGCCACAAATTCCTTACGATAGATTTAAGTTTCTTGCAGAATGTTCAGGCGAAGTAAATCCCAAGTATTTTCGACAAGTTCGGCATTTCAAACCTGAGGAAAATATTTATCTATGGGATAAAAATGTCATCTTTTTTCCTCGAAGAATCAATGGAAAACTATTTTTCTTGCATCGCATTCGCCCAGGAATTCAAATCGTTGGCGTATATGAATTGAGCGATTTAACTGATTTGTTCTGGGAAGCCTATTTTCTAAACATGCACCTTCATATTGTAATGGATCCGGTTCATGAAGACTTTGAAGCCAGTTATATAGGCGGCGGTTGTCCACCGATTGAAACGGATGAAGGTTGGCTTTTGATATACCACGGGGTTCACGATACGCCCGAAGGCTATGTGTATTCAGCTTGTGCCGCATTACTCGATTTGCATAATCCACAAAAAGAAATCGCCAGATTGCCGTATGCATTATTCGAACCTGAATATGAGTGGGAAGTTCACGGTGTGGTTGACAATGTGGTTTTTCCAACAGGCACTGCCCTATTTGACGATACATTATACATTTATTATGGTGCTGCCGACAAATATATTGGATGTGCATCCGTCAGTTTATCTGAATTAATTAAAGAACTTTTACTAAATAAAACTCCCGATGAAAAGTGAAACTAATTCCGCCATTTGTTCCAATCCTTTATCAATTGAAAACCAAATTATGAAATCTAAAAGTAGAATACATTTTCTTGAAACCGATACTAATTTACCCGAAATCCTTTTTATATCCTCCTGCACACCAAGAGAATGTGGCATTGCAACGTATTCTGAAGATTTGATAAAAGCATTGGAAAACAAATTTAATCATTCTTTTAAAATTGAAATTTGTCCCGTTGAATCGGATAATGTGAAGCATCAATATTCCAATACCATAAAATACCTTCTCGATACAGATCACGAAGAGGAATTTGTGAAACTTGCTGCTAAAATAAATAGCAATAACGCCATTCAAATTGTGATGATTCAACATGAATTTGGATTGTTTAAAAACAATGAATTGGCATTTACACAATTTTTAGAATCCATTACAAAACCAATTGCGATGGTATTTCACACCGTTTTGCCAAATCCTGATGCTGCATTTAAATTAAAAGTGCAACAACTTTCTTATGCTTCAGATTATATAGTTGTGATGACGCATTTATCATCCAAATTATTGACAAATGACTATGAAATTCCATCACATAAAATTGAAGTTATTCCGCATGGAACGCATTTGGTGCAACACTTAGAACGTGATTTTCTAAAAGAAAAATATGGTTTTTCTCAGAAAAAAGTTCTTTCAACATTTGGACTATTGAGTTCTGGAAAAAATATAGAAACTTCCTTGAGTGCGTTACCCGAAATTATTGCTCAAAATCCTAATGTACTTTTTTTAATTATTGGTAAAACACATCCAACAGTAGTAAAAGAAGAAGGCGAAATTTATAGAAATAATTTGGTAGAACAAGTGAACCTTTTGGGGCTGGAAAATCACGTTCAATTTATAAATTCATTTTTGCCGTTGCATGATTTATTGGAATATTTACAGCTTACCGACATTTATTTATTTACTTCAAAAAATCCAAATCAAACTGTTAGTGGCACATTTGCGTATGCAATTAGCTGCGGTTGTTCTATAGTTTCAACGCCGATTCCTCATGTAAATGAAGTTTTACACGGAAGCGGATTGAATTTTGATTTTGAAAATGCACCGCAATTGGCAGCAGCCGTTAATAAATTATTGGCAGATGACGATTTACGAAATAACAATAGTTTAAATGGATTGCATAAAATGGCACCAACTTCTTGGGAAAATGCAGCGATTGCACATGCTAAATTATTTGAAAAAATGGGTGATAAATTAAAGCTTTTAAACTACTCAATTCCTGAAATTAATCTCAATCATATAAAAAAATTAACGACTGATTTTGGAATGATTCAGTTTTCAAAATTGAACCATCCCGACATTGATTCTGGTTATACCTTAGATGACAATGCCAGAGCTTTGGTCGCAATGTGTCAGTATTTAGAAGTTACAAATGACAAAAACGCTATAGATTACATTTCCATTTATTTCCGTTTTATAAAATTTTGCTTGCAACCTGAAGGCTATTTTTTAAACTATGTAGATGAAGATGAAAAATTCACCAAACAAAATAATACAACCAATCTCGCTGACGCAAATGGACGTGCAATTTGGGCTTTAGGATACCTTGTTTATTGTGGCGATTTGCTTCCTGAACAAATGGTTTTTGAAGCAGAAGCAATTTTAAAAATGGCTATAAAAAGCATCAATAAAATTCATTCTACAAGAGCAATGGCGTTTATAATCAAAGGATTATACTACCGTTCAAAAAGAAGTAAATCAAACCAAGATATTGAATTGATAACAGAATTAGCCAATCGATTGGTGCAAATGTACCGTCATGAATCCGATGAAGAATGGCATTGGTTTGAAAGTTATCTCACGTATGCCAACAGTATTTTGTCGGAAGCATTATTGTGCGCTTGGTTGGCAACTGGTGAAATTGTTTATAAAGAAATTGCAAAATCGTCCTTTGATTTTTTACTAAAATTGACATTTAATGAAAATGGAATCCGAGTAATTTCTAATAAAACGTGGTTGCATAAAGGAACAAGTCCAGCACAATTAGCATCGAATTCTCCTGAAATTGGTGGCGAACAACCCATTGATGTTTCCTATACTATTCTTGCTTTAAGCAAATTTTATACTGTTTTTGAAGAAGAAAAGTACAAGCACAAAATGAAAAATGCGATGAATTGGTTTTTAGGAAACAATCATTTGAACCAAATTATTTACAATCCATGCACGGGCGGTTGTTTTGATGGATTAGAAGAAACAAATGTCAATTTGAATCAAGGTGCAGAATCAACAGTAAGTTATCTGATGGCACGATTAACGTATGAAAATACCTTTGAAAACGAACAAAGTAAATTTCAAATTGAGAGTAATTTATTTGAGGAATCGTTATTGAAAAATGGCTAATTTGAGCTTCATTTATTTCAAATAAATACATCAAAAATAAATACATATACTAAATATAATTCGTAAATTTATAAGGGATTTCTGTACTCTTCAAAAACTTTTTAGGACTACCTCTTCAATCTAAATTTGAATAAATCAGAAATCGTATATTTCCCTCGGTATTATATTATTTAAATAGTTTTTAACTTAAAAATTAATAAAATCATGAAAAAACAAACAGGAATTTGGATTGATCTTTCCAAAGCAATTATTGTAACGTTGGAAGGCGAAAATGAAAAAATTACAGAAATAGAATCTGATGTAGAAAATAGAATTTACCATGTAAATGAAGGAAACAAAGGCACATTTGATGGAATTCATCATAGCAGTAGCGAGAAAAAGTTTGAAGAAAGAAGAAAAACTGAAATCAATCATTTTCTGAAAGATGTTTTGATGCAAGTCTATAAATCAGATGAACTTTATATTATTGGACCATCGGATACCAAATTGAAATTGGAACAAAAAATATTGCAGGACAGAACCATCAATAC
>CANIFM010000217.1 GCA_947466955.1 Bacteroidota bacterium | reverse complement strand
TTTGAAGCATCATAAATCTTCACGAAGTACACCCAAGTGCCATTCCAAGGATTTAGTGCTATTTTTTTGACTTTGCGTTTCCAGAATTCATCCGAGTAATTCACACTAATAAAAGTTTCTTTCATTAGAATTTTTCTCTTCATCCGTCTTTAAAAATATGTTTCTCCTTTTAAATTTTATAAAAGATGTACGGCTTTTACTAAAAAGATGTACGACACTTGTACTAAATATGTACGACTTTTATACAAAAGCCGTACATCTTTTAATTTTATAATCAGTACAAAACTATTTTATAGTAAGCTCAACGCTTTTTTACGGTACGGTTAAGTTGAAATTGTGCTAATTATATTGAATGAATAGTACAATTGTTTGGCATAATGCTTCAATATCTTTCCTTTAGTTTGATTATTATGGTGAGAATTTTAAATATCAATCCGTTGGGAATTTTCACTTTATAAAAACAATACAGCATATTAAATTATAAGGTGATTTTGATTTACTGCAAAATAATTTTCTTAGTATTCAATAAATTATTTGAAGCATCATAAATTTTCACGAAATACACCCCAGTGCCACTCCAAGTATTTAGTGGAACAACGTATTGTTGTGTATTCATAGCGCCACTGAAAACTTCTTGTCCCAGAGTATTTACAATTTTAATTTGATACCCCGAAACATTGGCTAAATTACCACAATCGATTGTGATTTGGTCGTTAGCAGGATTAGGGTAGATGGTAACGGTATTGTTATACGTAATTGGATTAAAACTTAAAATTCCCGTATTGATTACTAGAGATTGGCATTCGCCACTGTTTGTAGCATTATATAAACCTGTAATTTCTTCTTGGGTTAAGGCACGATTCCATACCCCGATGTCATCTAGTTTGCCTTTCATTCTTCCAATAATATCATTTTCATTTGAACTATTGTTTGTTCCTCCAAAAACTAATGGTAATAATGTTTGATTGATACTATTAGATGCTATATTTGAATATAGTACACCGTCTAAATACATATTCATATTTGGCATATTGAAAGTTAATGTCAACATGTGCCAATTACTTGTATCGCAAAAATTAGAGTTACTAATGTAATTTACAACATTATTTATATCAGTTTGATAAATTGTAGGGCCACATAAATTTTCATTATATACTACAAATGAAGAATTTAAAGATCCAGCAATATGTTTAGAAACAAAAACTGGATTAATAGATATTTGCCCCATGCTATCACTTATTTTATACCACACATTAATTGTTAAATTATTTGAGAAATTCAATAAGGTAGAGTAATCAACTTTAATATAATTCAGATTGAATTCATAAGAACTATTGTCAACTCCAAATCTATCTGTAGTTAAAGTCGCGCCATATACCGTTCCATTTAAGAAATTCCCACTAAAATCATTTGCATTTCCATTAAATGGCCAATATCCAACTATTCCATTAGTTGGAACATAAGAAGGTAATTGCGAAAAAACACTCGTAAACACAAGTAAAGTTAAAAGCGTAGTAATTTTTTTCATTGTTGTAATTATTAGATTAATTTTTGTAAATTTCTAAAACAATTAAAACGCTTTACATAAAATCGTTAGAAATTATATTTTCTAATAATATAAAAAAATAAATGACTATAAATCAATAAGTTGTAATAAATAGAAAACACCTTAAATTCGTTTTCATTTCTATTAATTAACTTTAAAATTGAATTTTATGTCGTTTTTAATAGGTTCGGAAGTATTTTTAAATCCTTAATGCGTTTGTCTTCGCTATTTTTAAGTTCTTGAATCAATTCTTTTTCCTCTATTCCAGTAATTTTAGAAACTTTTACAAGTAAACGCGAGACAGCTTGTTCTCTTCTTTTTACAGTTGCCGAGATGGTCTCGGGTTGGTTGATATTTTCAAATAATTGGTTAAGATTATTTAGAGAAACAAATTGGTTATTTTGTTCTAATAAATATAGTAATAAACGTTTTTCTTGCTCGTCAAAAATAGAAATAGCTTTACCCTTATATGAAAATATTCTTTTATCTCGATTGTAAATAATGCCATGAAATGGTTTTAACGTATGTATTATTTTTTTTCTAAATAGTATTAATACTAATATACTAATGAATAAAATTAAAGTAAGAATAATAATGTTTTTGTAATCCTCTTTTGAGTATATTATTAATTGTGAATTTGAAAGTATTTTTCCTTTTGCCAAATACATAGTAGGAACTATTGCAAAATATTTATTCTTTTTTATTTCATTCCGAAGTACACAAATAATCTTTTTTTCTTCAATATAATTTGAAAAAAAAGTTGGGAAGAATTCTAAATTTGATTTTCTAAAAATATTTTTTTTAGGATCTAATTCATTAACAACATCTGTGATTATATATATTTTGTCTTGATTTTCATTATTTAATCTATTTCCTAAATAATCTAAGTTTGCAATTCCATTTATCTTCCCATGACAACTCCATTGCATTGTTGGTAAATGAAGTCGCCAAATAATATTATCTAAGTGTCTTGAAGTTTGGATTTTAGTTTCGTCTTTTGTATTTCCTCCAAATACATATAAATCATTTTTAATTAAATAACTCAACGCATTTTCTCTGGTTTCCATAGGTTCCTCGCTAAGTGTTCTTACTTCTATCCATTCACGGGTTTGAAAATCGTATTTGGTTAAAATATTTTTAAAGGTAAATAGTCCATAACCGCCATAAAAGTAAATCTCATTATTATATACAAACCGTACTGCGCCAAATTGGTTTCTGTGTAAAAAAGAATTGTCAATCCTTACAATAGAGTCGTTTCGAAATTCTAATACTGGGCCACAACCTTCATGAACTAAGTAGGTCTTGGCTTCAATATTAAAAAACTTATATTCTTGTAGTTTAGCAGGATATTCGGTGTGCTTGAATGCAATTCTTTTCATTGCAAACCCTTTATAAACTAACGAGTCATTTACAATTAAAACAGGTTGCTTCGTTTTGGCTTCACGAAACAAAAGAAATTCACCGTTAAATTCTAGTTTTTGTGCATTACAGAAAATGGGCAGTAGCCAAAATATTAAAATTGAGATTACACTTTTTAAAGACATATTTTTGGGAAATAATCAAATTAGGATTAAATAATCAAATGTGAAAGTAATATAATTTTCTTAAAAAAATGAATCTGGAATCCTATTTAGATAAAACAGCAACCAATTTATGAAGTAATTACCTTACATTTCATTACTATTATTGGGCTACTTTGAAAAAAATAAAATATATATTTAGTATCTTTTTAATTGTAATTCAACGCTTTCCCTTGAAGAACAATCATTCTTTAAACATCAATTTACCTAAAACATTAACGGCGGGGGTTTTATTCAAAAAAAAAGCTATCCCGAAAAGAGATAGCTTTTAATTTAATTTTATATGTCTATTTTTTTATAAAACGTTTTGTCGTTGATCCCTTTTTATTTGAAATTGTAATTAAATAGGTTCCAGCGGTTAATAAGCCAACGTTGATTTCTGACTTATTTTCAATTTTTCCTTTTCCTAATTCTTGACCCATCAAATTGAAAAGACGGTATTCTGAGGTTTCGTCTAAATTCAAAACATTCAAAACATCAGTAGTTACAGGATTTGGATATAAATTGAAAGAAATATCACTATTATTAGCAACTTCCGCAATTCTTGCTGTTAATGAAACATTCACGGTGTAATCTTCTACTTGTCCGTAAGGAATCGTTTCGCATGAAGTCGGAATTCCGTTGTATTTCATTGAAACACGCATTCTTTTTGCTCCTAAAGTTGTTGCTAAAGGAATAGTAAATGAACCCGTAACGGGCGTAGTTGTAGATGTTGCTTTAGTCCAAACTGTTTCACCTGCATCTGTAAATAATCCATTCCCATTATAATCTATAAAAACTGCGTAACCCTCACTATATACTGCAGAAGTCCAAGTTGGAGTAATTGTAATTGTATAGGCGGTTCCTCTAATTGCATTTGTAGAAAGTGCTGAAAAGTTTTCATAACCTGCAGTACCTGTTGAAAGATTGCTAATAGTTCCAAAAACAACTTTTCCAATTTTTTCATCAGCAGTACTAGTTCCTGTTGAAGTACAATAAGTAATTGTAGTATTTGCCATTGTGGTAACAGAAACTACATTACTTGAGACAGAAATATTTCCAGCTGTGTCTTTCGCTTTTACATAAAAGGTGTATGTTGATGC
>CANIFM010000216.1 GCA_947466955.1 Bacteroidota bacterium | reverse complement strand
TTATCAATACGTCCTGCAGTATCGATAAGTTTAGATTTACCTGTGTAAAAAGGGTGAGAAGTTCTTGAAATCTCCATTTTCACAACTGGATATTCAACACCTTCGTGTATGATAGTTTCTTTAGTATCTGCAGTAGATTTTGTAATAAAGACATCTTCATTTGACATATCTTTAAAAGCAACTAATCTGTAATTTTCTGGGTGTACACCTTTTTTCATCTTAAATTTTTTTTTATTTGTTTCAATTATAATTTGCTTTGAAGCTTTTCTTCTCACAGAAAAGGTATAAACACGCTATAACTTTTTGTTTTTAACTTTATTATTTTGAGTTTGCAAATTTACACTTATTTTTCAATAATCAAACCTTAGTTGCATTTTTTTTTATTTCAAGGAAAATGTAATTTTTAACTTAGGTAAATTGGGAATTGTTATATTTGTAGATTAATTTAAAACAATAGTGTTATGGAACAAAAAATGTCTCCTTCGAAATCAGCTTTACAATACGGTGCGTTATTCGGAATTTTGATGGTATTAGAATTTGTAATCGTCTATGTTATGGATGTCGATCCAATTTCAAATCCAGCAGCCGGAATTATCATTAACACGTTGAATTACCTTGTGTTTCCTGTAAGTATAATTACAATTAGCTGTATGAATTACAAGAAAAACTTAAATAATGGTTTTATTTCTTTTGGGGAATGTTTAAAAATTGGGGTTACAATTTGTTTGATAGCTGGATTAATTTACGGTGTTTTCAGTGCTGTTTTTAATATGATATTTCCTGAATTTATAGAAGATCTTATGAAAAAAACGAGACAAGTAATGCTAAAACAAAACCCAAGTATGACTTCCGCTCAAGCTGAAATGGCAATTTCTATGACGAAAAAATTTATGAGTCCAGCAATTGTAATTCCTGCAACTATAGCAATGTATTCCTTTATAGGCTTAATATATTCATTAATAATTGGGGCATTTGTAAAAAATGACAATCCACAAAGTTTGTAGATAAATGAATTTATCCATTATAATTCCACTTCTTAATGAAGAAGAATCGTTGCAAGAACTCCATAATTGGATTGTTTCTGTGATGAAATCCAACAATTATTCCTACGAAGTTATCTTTATTGACGATGGAAGCACCGACAGTTCTTGGTCAATCATTGAGCGTTTGTCTGCTGAAAATTCAAGTATTAAAGGAATTCGCTTTTTGAGAAACTATGGGAAATCACAGGCTTTGCACGCTGGTTTTGCAAAAGCGCAGGGTGATGTTGTGATTACAATGGATGCCGATTTACAAGACAGTCCTGAAGAAATTCCAGGATTAATTGATATGATTACCAATCAAGAATTTGATTTGGTTTCAGGATGGAAAAAGAAACGCTACGATTCTGTATTTGCGAAAAATTTACCTTCAAAATTATTCAATTGGGCTGCAAGAAAAACATCTGGCGTACAGCTGAATGATTTTAATTGTGGTTTGAAAGCGTATAAAAATGTAGTTATAAAAAACATTGAAGTTTCGGGTGAAATGCACCGCTATATTCCAGTTTTAGCAAAAAACGCAGGTTTTAGCAAAATTGGTGAAAAGGTTGTTTTGCACCAAGCCAGAAAATATGGCGAAACTAAATTTGGTATGGAACGCTTTATTAACGGCTTCTTGGATTTGATTACGATTTGGTTTCTTTCTCGTTTTGGAAAAAGACCGATGCATTTGTTTGGTGCTTTGGGATCGGTAATGTTTATGATTGGATTTGTGTCTGCAGGGTTTATTGGGTTTATGAAATTGTATAAATTGTACCATAATATGCCGTATGATTTGGTGACTAATAATCCTTGGTTTTACATTTCGTTGACCACGATGATTATTGGTACACAATTATTTTTGGCTGGATTTTTAGGGGAAATAATTTTGAGAACAAAGAATAACGAGGAACGATATAAGGTTTCAAAGGAAACAAGATAAAATAACTTTAAGAAATTTATAGGAAGAAACATTTCACGATTTCCAAAAGATTTAAGTTTTACTTGAAGTTAATAGTTTGAGGTAACAAATTGTGACCTCAAACAAAAAATTTGTGAAGTCTTTGGCAAAAAAAGAAAAATGACGCAAAGTTTTTAAAGAAATTAAACTTGAAGAGCCTAAATTAAAAATTAAAAAATAAATACTATTTATGGCTAGCCCTGATTGAAGTGGAAAGCATTTTGAAATTGAAAGCCAATTTTTTTGGTTTTAAAAAGCGACCGAAGGAAGCTCTTTTAAAACCAAATAAAAAATGGCTTGAAATGAAAAATCTTGAAACGGAAAGCAGGAAATAGCTCCAAAAAAAATAAAAATGGATATACCGCAAAATATTTTAAATGCCGTGAATGAATGGCTAACTCCAATTTTCGACAAAGAAACTCAGGATGAAATTAAGGAAATGATGACTTCGTCGCCAAAAAATTTGGAAGAAAGTTTCTATAAAAATTTAGAGTTTGGAACGGGTGGAATGCGCGGAATTATGGGCGTTGGAACCAATAGAATTAACAAATATACGCTTGGAAAAAATACGCAAGGGATTTCAAATTATATGCAAAAAGTCTTTCCTGGAAAGGAATTGAAAGTTGCAATTGCATTTGATTGTCGTCATAATAGTCAGTCTTTGGCGAAAGTGGTTGCGGATGTTTTTTCGGCAAATGGGATAAAAGTGTATTTATTTTCGGATATGCGACCAACGCCAGAATTGAGTTTTGCCTTGAAATATTTGGGATGTCAAACGGGAATTGTGCTTACAGCTTCGCATAATCCGCCAGAATATAATGGCTATAAAGTGTATTGGGAAGACGGCGGACAGCTTGTTCCACCTGAGGATGCGGCGATTATTAATGTTATAGAAGGGTTAAAATACGACGAAATTAAATTTGAGGCAAACGAAGATTTGATTGAATATATAGATGCGGAAATTGATACGGCTTTTGTGAATTCATCGATTGCTAATGCAAGTTTTAACACTTCTGTAGCTGCAAAAAGTGATTTAAATATTGTTTTTACCTCATTGCACGGAACTTCTATAAAATCGGTTCCTGCGACTTTGGCGCAAGCGGGTTATACGAATGTGAATCTTGTTGCGGAACAATCAGAGCCAAATGGTGATTTTCCAACGGTGAAATCTCCGAATCCTGAAGAGCCTGAAGCGTTGAAAATGGCATTAGAATTGGCTGATAAAATTCAAGCTGATATTGTGATTGGAACAGATCCAGACTGCGATAGATTGGGCGTTGCGGTGAGAAATAACGAAGGTGAAATGATGCTTTTGAACGGAAATCAAACGATGATTTTGATGACGGCATTTTTATTGGAACAATGGCAAAAATCAGGTAAAATTACTGGAAAACAGTTTGTAGGTTCGACGATAGTTTCTACTCCGATGATGATGGAATTGGCAACGGCTTATGGCGTGGAATGCAAAGTGGGATTGACGGGATTCAAGTGGATTGCAAAAATGATTAAGGATTTTCCTGAATTGGAATTTATTGGCGGGGGCGAAGAAAGTTTTGGATTTATGGTTGGTGATGCGGTTCGCGATAAAGATGCGGTGGCTTCTACCCTACTGATTTGTGAAATTGCGGCTCAAGCCAAAGCAAAAGGCAGTTCTGTTTATAAAGAATTATTGAATTTATATGTAGATTATGGATTCTACAAAGAATTTTTGGTGTCAATTACCAAAAAAGGAATTGAAGGTTTGGCAGAAATAAACCAGATGATGGTGGATATGAGAACGAATCCTTTGAAGGAAATTAACGGCGAACGCATCGTAATGATGGAAGATTATAAAACGTCGGTGGCAACTAATTTATTGACGGGCGAAACTGAAACTATGTCAATTCCGAAATCGGATGTATTGATTTATTATACTGAAGATGGTGCCAAGATTGCTGCAAGACCAAGCGGAACAGAGCCAAAAATTAAGTTTTATGTGAGTGTGAATGCAGCCCTTGATTCGGTTGCTGATTTTAATGAAGTGAATGCTATTTTGGATACTAAAATTAAGAGGATTTTAGAGGATTTAAAAATTGATTGATGAGTAATTTTAAGAAAATATTTCCCTTTGTACTGCCTTATAAAAAGTACGCCTATTTAAACATATTTTTCAATGTTTTGTATGCGCTTTTTGGAACGCTTTCCTTTATTTCATTGATGCCAATGATGGATGTTTTGTTTGGACAATC
>CANIFM010000215.1 GCA_947466955.1 Bacteroidota bacterium | reverse complement strand
CAAACATGGAGATGGTACGGACCAAATGACCCTGTAAAATTATCTGACGCTAGACAAGCTGGTGCAACTGGAATTGTTACTGCATTACACCATATTAAAAATGGACAAGTGTGGGAAGTGGACGAAATCATGAAAAGAAAAAATGAAGTGGAAGCGGCAGGATTAACTTTATCGGTTATAGAAAGCATTCCAGTTCATGAAGACATCAAAAAACAATCGGGTGATTATTTAAAATATATTGAAAACTACAAGCAAAGTATTAAAAACTTAGCGACTTGTGGGATTAACATTGTTTGTTATAATTTCATGCCTGTTTTAGATTGGTCTAGAACCGATTTATCTTATGAAATGCCTGATGGTTCGAAAGCCTTGCGTTTTGACATCAATGAATTCGCTGCTTTTGAATTATTTATATTAAAAAGACCAGGAGCAGAAACTACCTATTCAGAAGCGCAGCAAGCGAAAGCAAAAGCGACTTTTGAAAAGTTAACCGATGCTGATAAAGTAAAATTGCAACAAAATATTATTGCAGGTTTACCAGGAGCTGAAGAGTCTTATACTGTTGAAGATTTCTTAAAAGTACTTCAAGGGTATGATGGAATTGATGCGAATAGATTGAAAGAAAACTTATATTATTTCTTGCGTGAAATTATTCCTGTAGCCGAAAGTGCTGGTGTTTTAATGGCGATACATCCTGACGATCCTCCTTATCCAATTTTAGGATTGCCAAGAGTAGTTTCTACAGAAGCTGATTTGATTCAATTATTAAATGCAATTGATTCACCATCCAACGGATTTTGCATGTGTACAGGTTCTTACGGTGTTATTGCTGATAATGATTTGCCTGGAATTGTAGATCGTCATGGTGCTAAAATGAATTTTATTCACTTGAGAAGTACCCAACGTGATGTAGAAGGAAATTTCTATGAAGCCAACCATTTAGAAGGCGATGTAGATATGTATGAAGTGGTGAAATCGATTCTGAAAAAACAAAAAGAAACGAAACGAATCATTCCGATGCGTCCAGATCACGGACATCAAATGTTGGATGATTTGAACAAAAAAACAAATCCTGGATATTCAGGAATTGGTCGTTTGCGTGGACTTGCAGAATTGAGAGGTTTAGAAATGGGTATAGAACGAAGTTTATTCTAATATAAAAGATGACTGAAAATATATTTATTACAGATAATTTTTTACTTCATAGTGAAGCTGCAAAAACACTTTATCACGATTTTGCAAAAGCGCAACCTATTTTCGATTATCACTGTCACTTGTCTCCAAAAGACATAGCTGAAGATCGCCAATTTGAGAATTTATATCAGATTTGGATAGATGGGGATCATTATAAATACAGAGCCATGCGTGCCAATGGGGTGGATGAAAAATTCATTACCGGAGACGCAAGCGAATATGAAAAATTTGCGAAATGGGCAGAAACAGTTCCTTATACTTTAAGAAATCCTTTGTACCATTGGACTCATTTGGAATTGAAAAATTATTTTGGAATCACTACTTTATTGGATTCCGATTCTGCGGAAGCTATTTACAACCAATGTTCTGATTTATTGAAAAAACCAGAATTCAGTGTAAAAAATATTCTTCGGAAAATGAATGTTGCTTTTGTGGGAACTACAGATGATCCAACGGATGATTTGCGGTACCACAAACAATTGCAAGACGATAATTTTGAAATTAAAGTTTCACCATCTTTTCGTCCTGACAAAGCAACGGAAATTGAAAAAGGACAAGCATTTGTAGATTGGATTCAAAAATTAGAAAAAACAGTTGGCTATTCTATTGCTGATTTTTCAAAATTAATAAAAGCGTTACAAGAGCGTCATGATTTTTTCCATGAAATGGGTTGTAGAATTTCCGATCACGGACATACGAATTTTTATGGTGAAGATTATACAGATAGTGAAGTGAATTCCATTTTTTCTAAAGCATTGAAAGGCGAATCAGTTTCAGTTTTGGAGATTAATAAGTACAAATCGGCTGTATTATTTGAATTGGCATTGATGAATAAATCTAAATCTTGGGCACAGCAATTTCATGTTGGAGCTATTAGAAACAACAATTCTAAAATGTTAAGTGATATTGGTCCTGATCAAGGATTTGATTCTATTGGCGATTTGAACATGGCGGATAATATGAGCAAATTCTTCGGGAAATTAAGTCAATGTGATGGATTAACCAATACGGTAGTTTATAATTTGAATCCACGCGACAGTGAAATGTTTGCCTCGATGGCGGCAAATTTCAACGACGGAAAAGTGGCTGGTAAAATGCAGTATGGCTCAGCTTGGTGGTTTTTAGACCAAAAAGACGGAATGGAAAAACAATTGGATGTTCTTTCAAATTTTGGTTTATTAAGCCGATTTGTTGGAATGGTAACCGATTCCAGAAGTTTTCTATCCCTTCCACGCCACGAATATTTCAGACGTATTTTGTGTAATGTTCTTGGTGAAGAAATTCAAAAAGGAGAATTGCCTAACAATATGAAACTTATCGGAACTATGGTGGAGGCAATTTGTTATAAAAATGCCGAAGCTTATTTTGATATTAATAAAAAATAAACAAAACAGAATTTTTATAAATTCAAAACTAACCAAACCTATAACCTACTCATGTCAGAAACGAATCAATCAATCGAAAAATACAGATGGACCATTTGTGGTTTACTGTTTTTTGCCACAACTGTAAACTATTTAGACCGCCAAGTTTTGAGTCTTTTAGCACCCAGTTTATCAAAAGAATTCAATTGGTCTAATAGCGATTATGCTAATATTACCGCAGTATTCCAATTTATTTATGCTATTTCGATGCTTTTTGCAGGTAGAATAATTGATAAATTAGGAACCAAAAAAGGATATATTTTAGCGATTACAGTTTGGTCATTAGGAGCAATTATGCATGCTTATTCGTTGCCTGTTGGAACCGCATTTTCAACATTTATGGTTTGGATTGGAGTAGGAGCAGTTCCGATTTCAATTGCAGGTTTTATGTTATCACGAGCTGTTTTAGGTTTCGGAGAATCTGGAAATTTCCCTGCAGCAATTAAAGCGGTAGCGGAATATTTTCCCAAAAAAGAACGTTCGTTTGCAACAGGAATTTTTAATTCTGGTTCTAATGTAGGAGCTATTTTAGCACCATTAACAGTTCCTGTGATTGCAGAATATTATGGTTGGGAATTTGCATTTATACTTGTTGGAGCTATTGGATTTATATGGGTAATTGCCTGGTTTGTTTTTTATGAAATTCCGTCAAAACAAAAAAGATTGTCAAAAGCAGAATACGATTATATTCACGATGGTGAAGCAGTAATAACCGAAAATACCGAAGCTCCCAAAGAAGAAAAAGTAGCTTGGTTTAAATTATTAGGATACAAACAAACTTGGGCTTTTGTATTTGGAAAATTCATGACCGATGGAATTTGGTGGTTCTTTTTGTTTTGGTTGCCAAAATATCTTGAAGCGCAATTTGATATGAAAGGAACAGATATTGTACTCCCGTTGGCAGTATTATATAGCATGACAATGATTGGAAGTATCGGTGGAGGTTGGTTTCCGATGTATTTTATCAATAAAGGACACAATCCTTATGAAGGAAGAATGAAAGCCATGCTTGTTATTGCAATATTTCCATTAGTGGTTTTATTAGCGCAGCCATTGGGACATATTACTTTCTGGATTCCAGTACTATTAATTGGAGTTGGAGCTTCTGCTCATCAAGCGTGGTCGGCTAACATCTTTACTACAGTTTCTGATATGTTTCCAAAAAAAGCAATTGGTTCCATCATTGGAATTGGAGGAATGGCTGGTGGTCTTGGAGGTGTTTTGGTTTCTAAATTAGGAGGCGCATTATTTGATTATTATGATGGTTTAGGACATATTCAAACAGGTTATACTATCATGTTTGCAATTTGCGCTGTGGCCTATTTGATAGCTTGGTCAGTAATGAAAACTTTAGTTCCTAAATATAGTCCGATAACTGATTTGTAAGTTTGAATACAAATCATTTAAAAATCTATTTCACGGTTTTCTCAATTGTGAAATAGATTTTTTAATTCAAATAGATTTTCAATAAGTTTTACTTAATAATTTTAAGAATGAATTCATCTTCTAACATATACAGTTTAATAACGAGGCAAAGTGTTGTTTTATTTTCAATTATAATTAATTCAACGCTACTTTATTCACAAGAAAT
>CANIFM010000214.1 GCA_947466955.1 Bacteroidota bacterium | reverse complement strand
GGAATTTCACCCGCTTTGAAGTACAAATGCAATTGTTTTGACTTTTCAGGTCCGTAAGAAGTTTCCAATAGTTCACTGAAATATTCCATATCTATGAAGGGAACTTTGTAATCTTGGGCAACCAAACGGGTTTCCACAGTATATTCTCCGTGGGATCCAATTAAAACGCCTTGCTCATTAAAATTTCTTCTTGCTACCGATGAAAATAAGATTGGAATGGCTCCTTTTTGTCTTGCTTCTGTTACAAAACGAATTAGATTATATCTGTAAGCCGTATGTGGGTTTGTATATCGTAATGAATCGGCTACTTTTTCATCATTATGACCAAATTGAATAAACACATAATCTCCAGATTTTAGCACTTTAAATACCGCTTCCCATTTTTTTTCAGCGATAAAACTTTTGGTGCTACGCCCGTTCACGGCTCTATTATCAATGATGGTATTGTCATTGAAAAATGTTGGTAATACTTGTCCCCAACCCCGTTCTGGATTTTCATCAGGCTTAACTTTATTAGCCATTGTAGAATCTCCAATTAAATAAATCGTGGTTTTTTGGGCAAAAATATTTAGTGAAAGTAACACTAAAAAGAGGAATTTGTATTTCATGATAGTATTTTTTTTAGTATTATTTATTTGACATTAAACCTTCTATTGCTTTAGCAAACTCAGAACCCATAATAGTTTGTAAAGTATATTTTTTAGCTTCTGATTTCTTCAATTGGCGCGACCACAAAACTCTTTTTTGAGGAAGAAATCCTTCGCCCTTACAATTGTATTCGGCATAAAAAGAAGTGGATTCGGCTTCAGGTTTCGACCAATTATCCCAACCTTCAGGCTTGATGTGTTTCCCCATTTCGCAATCGATGAAAACGGTTTTTGCATGAATTCTCCAAGGTCGTCCTAGATATACCGAATCGACATTTGCGGAAGCGGTCAATTTACAATTTTTAAAAACTAAGCCAAAATCAACCCCTTCAGGAGTTGAAGCAGCGGTAATAAAAGAATTTTTCAAGCTATGAATGGTACAATTTTCAAATAAAACGGTTGCTGCGCCAAAAATAAAATCGGTGGTTCCTTCAATATAACAGGAATTAAAATACTGTTTGTTGTTTTTTCCAGTAACGTATAATGTGTCTTGATTGCCAATAATCGAACAATTTGTAATACACACTTCATTGGCATTCAAAGCCAACGCTACGGCTTGACCAACTTCCCCAGAAGCATTTTTTATGGTTAGGTTTTGAGCCATAAAACCGTCTCCTTCCACCAATAAGGTATACGTATAAAAAGTACTATTAATTCCTAAATTTAACTTATTAAAATAATCATCAAAAGTAATAACGGTGTTTTCTTTGCTTTCACCAATCAATGAAATGTTGGGATTCCATTCATGAACTTTAACTTTTTCATGGTAAATTCCATTTTTTACAAAGATGGTTTTTCGTTTATACGGAAATGATTTTGATGCATTTATTGCCTCCTGAATTGAACTGAAATCTCCACTTCCATCTTGCGCAACTACGCTGTAAAAATCGTCTTTTAGTTTTTTCTCTACTATTTGCGATTGAACATTTGCAATGCTAAAGCAAATAAACAACACGATAATAAGTACTTTATTGGAATATTTCATCTTAAATTTTGAGTTGAAATTTTATCTGTTCAATTCTAAAGCAGCCAAAATAAATGCTCCAGTAGCTTTTGGATCGTTGTCTTTTTTTCTTTCATTGACATAATACTCATAGGAACCATCTCGGTACGGTTTCCCTCCCAATCCAGCAACGGCGCAGGCTTGCGTAATAGTAACTTCACCATCGGCATCTACTTTTATCAATTTATTAGTTAAACCATCGAAGGCTTTATTAGCAACTTCTTTGAATTTTTTAGGTAAATATCCTTTGTTTACGCCTTTTGCGAGTGCATACGCAAACATTGAACTCCCCGATGATTCTAAATAATTTCCTTCTTTACCGCCTTTATCAGTTACTTGATACCATAATCCTGAAGCATCTTGAGATTTTGCAAGCGCTTTTGCAATTTTATTTAAATAGCAAACTAATTCTTTTTGCTTTGGGTCATTTTTAGGAAAATAATCCAAAACATCTACCAAAGCCATGGCGTACCATCCAATAGAGCGGGACCAAAAATTTGGTGAAGTCCCCGTTTCTTTATTGGCCCAAGCCATCAATTTGCTTTCATCCCAAGCATGATATAACAAACCTGTTTTTTTATCGGTAGCATTTTGTTGCATTAACTCAAACTGTTTTGCCACATCTTCCAGTTGTTTGCCCTCTTCAAATACCGCTGTATATTGCGCATAAAAAGGCTCTCCCATATACAATCCATCCAACCACATTTGGTTTGGATATCTTTTTTTATGCCAAAAACCACCTTCTTTAGTTCGGGGTTGTTCTGCTAATTGCTTTCTTAATAGCTTCATCGCTTCTAAATATCGTGGCTCTTTTGTAGTTTCATAAAAATTAAAAAGAATTCTTCCAGCAGTTACCATATCAATATTATAATCGTCAAATTGGTAGGTTTTTATAGTTCCTTTCTCATCAATTAAAACATCAGCATAATTTTTGATATAGTCGTAATACTGCTTATTTCCAGTTTTTTTATATAATTTCTCGAAAGATGTTAAGACTAATCCATGCACATAATCCCATTTTGGGGTTGTTTGCTCATCAATTTGATAGGCTTGCGGATGCCTTTTCATGATTGACAAAGCCATTCTTTCTGACCATTTTAGAGAGTCATTTATTGAAAGTGAACCTTTATTTTCTTGTTGTGGTTGCACCTGATTGTTATTTGCTGTAGCAAAAAAATGCAACAATAAAAATGCAACAACTACATAATATTTAATAGTATTTTTCATAGAATTATTCTTTATTATTTATTTATCCAATTCAATTGCTGCCAAAATAAATGCCCCTACTCCAACAGAATTATCTACTAATTTCTTGCCATCAGTATATTGTTTATAGGAACCATCCCGAAAAGGCGTTCCTCCCAAACCTGCGCTAAAACTAATTTGTTCTAAATGAACTTCCCCATTTTGATCTACTTTTACGAAATCTTTTACAATTCCAGTAAACGCTTTATTGGCAATTTTCTTATACTTTTTTGGCAAATATCCTTTGTTTACGCCTTTTGCAAAAGCATACGCAAACATTGAAGAACTTGATGTTTCCAAGAAATTACCTTCTTTATTTCCTGCATCTGTTACTTGAAACCACAATCCCGATTTGTCTTGCTGTTTGGCAATCGCAATAGCAACCTCATTCAAATAGGATACCAATTCTTTATATTTTGGATGTTCTTTTGGATAATAATCCAAGACATCTACCAAAGCCATTGCATACCAACCTACTGCTCTTGACCAAATGGTTGGCGAAGCACCCGTTTCTTTATTTGCCCAACCAATTAATTTACTTTCATCCCAAGCATGGTAAGGCAAACCCAATTTTTTATCAAATGAATGTAAATGTAATAATTCAAACTGATTGGCGATATCATTAAGTCCTTTTCCTTCATCAAATGCAACGGTGTAGTGCGTATAAAAAGGAGATTCCATATACAATCCGTCCAACCACATTTGATTTGGATATATTTTTTTATGCCAAAAACCACCCGATTCCGTTCTGGGTTGTCCTTCAATTTGTTTCTTTAAAAGCTGCATAACTTTCAAATAACGACTGTCTTTTGAAGTGGAATTAAGTTCAAATAAAAGTTTTCCAGGGTTTATAAAATCTAAATTATAGTCTTTTAACTCATAGCGTGAAATGGAACCCGAACTATCGATAAAAGTATCTGCATAATCTTTTACGTAGTCATTGTATTTACTTTTTTTCGTTTGATTGTATAATTTTTGAATAGAAAGCAACATAAAACTAGGCTTGTATTCCCATTTAGGCTTTTCATTATTGTCAATTTGCCACGCTTTTGGATGGCGCTTCATAATAGAAAGCGCCATTCGTTCCGACCATTTCAAAGTGTCGGCAATAGAATTTTCGCTTTTTTGCCCCAAAATTTGTGTCTGATTTTGCGCACTTCCAGAAATACTGAAAAACAACATCAGGCTAAAACAAATAAAATTGATTTTAAGGTAATTACGCATCCGCTAAAGTTTGCTAGTTTTATTTAAAACTAATAATTTTTTATTTAAATAAGCAAGAAATTCCTCTTTGGTTTTCAATCCAGCTTTTTCTTTTTCCCAAG
>CANIFM010000213.1 GCA_947466955.1 Bacteroidota bacterium | reverse complement strand
GCTACAAACACACTTTTCGAAAGAACATTGGCTAGTGAAAGAAGATGGGAATTTGAATTTGAAAATCAACGTTGGTTTGACTTGCTTAGATATACCACTACAATGTCTTCATTATCTGCAACAACAGATACTTTTCCTGGTTTAAAATTACAAGGAGCAGAATATGTTATGAAGAAACACTTTGCAAATATGTATTCAAAAGTTTATGCAGGTTTTAGTGTTTTACCAATAACCTTAAATCAACTTCAATCTAATGCTAATGAAGATCGTTTTTTATTGCCGATTCCTCAATATGAAATTGACACCAATTCGTTCATAACGATTATACAAAATCCAAGTTACTAAGAATTTGAAAAAACAGTGATTATTAAAAATAGTCACTGTTTTTTTTATTGCTAATTTATCTATTTGTATTAAATTAGCATTTTTAAAATCCTCAATTAATACTAAAACAAATACACAATGTCCGCATCCTACGAAACAAGATACGCTTCAAGTCCACAAGCTGTAAAAGAATATGATACTGCACAATTAAGAGCCGAATTTCTAATTGACAATTTAATGGAAGTGGGTAAAGTGAATCTTACTTATTCTCATTACGACAGATATATTGCGGGTTCAGCAGTTCCTTTAGAGCCATTAACACTAGAAACCATTGACCCTTTAAAATCTAGTTATTTTCTTGAAAGAAGGGAGTTAGGTATTATCAATGTTGGTGGAACGGGTTCAGTAGTTGCCGATGGCGTTGTTTATGAATTGGGTTTCAAAGATGCATTATATATTGGAAGTGGTACCAAAGAAGTAGTTTTCAAAAGTGATGACGCTTCAAATCCAGCTAAATATTATTTGAATTCTGCTCCTGCACATACCAATTATCCAAATAAAAAAGTGGGACTTGCTGAAGCAAATAAACTACAATTGGGTTCAATGGAAACTGCAAATCATCGCACGGTTAACCAAATGATTATTGGTGGAATTGTAACTACGTGTCAATTGCAAATGGGAATGACAGAATTGAAAACAGGAAGTGTTTGGAATACAATGCCAGCGCACGTTCACGATAGAAGAATGGAAGTCTATTTCTATTTAGACATTCCAGAAAACCAAGCAGTTTGTCATTTTATGGGTCAAGCTCAAGAAACGCGTCACATTTGGATGAATAATCACCAAGCGGTAATTTCACCACCATGGTCAATTCATTCAGGTGCAGGAACTTCAAATTATACTTTCATTTGGGGAATGGCAGGGGAAAACTTGGATTACGGAGATATGGATGTTTGTAAAATAACAGATTTAAGATAAGCTATGGGAAGTTCATTATTTGACATAAAAGGAAAAATTGCGCTAGTAACAGGAAGTACACATGGACTTGGAATGGCAATGGCAAAAGGTTTAGGACATGCGGGTGCAACAATTATAATAAACGGAAATTCATCGCAACCAAAAATTGATGAAGCTGTTTTGGAATTTAAAAATGAAGGCATCAAAGCTTTTGGATATAAATTCAATGTTGCCAATGAAAGCGAAGTCATTGAAGCAATCAGTAAAATTGAAAGTGAAGTAGGCCCAATCGATATTTTAATTAATAATGCGGGAATTATCAAACGTATTCCTTTAATTGAAATGGAAGTATCCGATTTTAAAGAAGTTATTGATATTGATTTAGTGAGTCCATTTATCGTTTCAAAACACGTTGCTAAAGGAATGATTGCAAGACAACAAGGAAAAATAATCAACATTTGTTCTATGATGAGTGAGTTGGGAAGAAATGGAGTTGGAGCGTATGCTGCAGCAAAAGGAGGACTGAAAATGCTTACCAAAAACATGGCTACAGAATGGGCAAAACACAATGTTCAAGTGAACGGAATTGGTCCAGGTTATTTTGCAACAACTCAAACGGAGCCTATTCGAGTAGATGGACATCCGTTTAACGAATTTATTATTAATAGAACTCCTGCGGCAAAATGGGGAAATCCTGATGATTTATCAGGAGCAGCTATATTTCTTTCTTCTAAAGCGAGTGATTTCGTAAACGGACATATTCTTTATGTTGATGGTGGAATATTGGCTACAATCGGGAAACCTTCAAATGAAATTTAATATGAAAATCACAAATGGAGTACTAGTTTTGATGCTTTCGAGTACCTTATTATCGTATGCTCAAAAGTCAAAAATTATTACCATTTCTAATCCATTGAAGATAGACAGAGAATTTGAAACTGTAGAGTTATCTAAAAGTGCTTTGGGTTTAAAATCTTCGGATGTTTTAGAGAAATTTGGTGTTAGGGAGGTTGGAACCACTACTTTTTTTATTTCTCAATGTGTGGATGAAAATGGCGATGGAATTTCAGACGTGCTTTTATTTCAACCTAAAATCAAAGCTTCAGCATCTAAAAAATACGAGCTTTTATTAAATAATGATACTAAAACAAAAGAGCCAATAGTATATTGTTTTTCAAGATTTGTTCCTGAAAGAATTGATGATTATGCATGGGAAAATAACAAAGTTGCCTTTAGAACATATGGTCCTGTAGCTCAAAAAATGGCGGAAGACAAAGTGAAAGGTGGAACATTAACGAGCGGAATTGATGCTTGGTTGAAAAGAGTAGAGTATCCAATTTTAAATAAATGGTACGAAAAATATACCACAAGAACAGGAACTTATCACAAAGATACGGGTGAAGGTTTGGATAACTTTCACGTCGGGGATAGTCGTGGAATTGGTGGGGTGGCGGTTAAAACAGATACAACGTATTACTATTCTAAAAATTTTATTTCTTGGAAAACGATAACTACTGGTCCTCTTAGAACTAGTTTTGTTTTAACTTATGCCGATTGGGATGCCGCTGGAAATAAAATTACGGAAGTAAAACACATCAGTTTGGATTATGGTAGTTTTCTATCTAAATTTGAAATTTCAGTTTCGGGAACTAATTCTATTTCAACTGGAATTACATTGCACAACAACGATGGTAAAACAGAAGGAAATCTAAAAGAAGGCTGGATTGATTATTGGCAACCAATTGATGATTCTGAATTGGGTACAGGAATTGTATTTCCTAAAAATACCGCTATTACTTACGAGAAATATATCAATAAAAACAAGGAATTGTGCAATTTGTATGCTTCGTTAAAAGTAAACAATAACAAAGTTATTTATTACACAGGTTTCGGTTGGAAAAAACAAGGTGAATTTACCACAAAAGAAGCTTGGGAAAAGTATTTAGGGCAATATGCAACTAAAATCAATAATCCACTTGTGGTTAAGATTAAATAATTATTTAATTATAAGCAATTAGTTCCCAATAGATTTCACAAATTTTCACTCTTATTCTTGTAAAAATTTGTGGAATTCTTGTTTATTATTCCCAATCATCCGTTCTAAAAGAAGAAGCTGGAAGCATGTTATTATCATATAATGTACCTTCAAACCAATTGTACCAGCCATAACGAACGGCAACGGGCGCTTTAACATTCAAGCTGGAAACTTTTACTTGTTTGTGATTAATAATTTCAGCTTTTGCAGGATAAAAAACTTTGTCTTCTCCCGCTATTTCAAAACAACTTACTTCATTTTCAGGTGAAAATATTCCAGTTTCTGCAGCGTCAAAACTCAAAAACAAAGCACCTTCTTTCTCGGTCATTGATTTGTAAACAGGTCCCGTACAATCTACATCTTTCATACCGTAAGTTTTATTTAGTGCTATAAAAAGCAATCGTTCTGCTACTTCTTTTTTTCTTGGAGGATGAATTGTTTCGGTTGAACCAATATCTGAAAGTACTGCCATTCCTGAATTTGGAATTGCATCTAAAGCTTTAAATTGTGCTTCTCTGAGGTATTGAGAATTGGTTTTATCGGTGTATTTATTTGGCGCAATCTGAACATAATAGAAAGGGAAATCTCCAATATTCCATTGCTTACGCCAATCTTTTACCATTTCAGGAAGTAATTTTTGATATATTTTTGGTTCGTCACGATTTGTTTCTCCTTGATACCAAATCGCTCCTTTGATGGTGTAAGAAGTTATCGGATTTATCATCGCGTTAAAGATTGCCGAAGGAATCCTTTTGTATTTTTCGGTAGTGTCTTTTTTTACTTTATTTTCATCCAAAAATGGCGCAACAGCTTCTTTGCTTATCCAAGGTTGAATGCGGGTTCCACCCCAAGACGACATAATTAAGCCCACAGGAACGTCTAGAATTTCTTGCAATTGTTTTCCATAGAAATAGGCAACAGCACTAAAATCTTTAACTGTTTCAGGCGATGCTGTATT
>CANIFM010000212.1 GCA_947466955.1 Bacteroidota bacterium | reverse complement strand
GTTTTTTTTGATGTAAACAATTGTTTTCCAAACATCACCATTCCAAATATTTTTCCAATCTTTATGGTTTTCTAAATCTACACGAGCATCATCAATTGAATTGGCTGGATACGCCGCTAATTCATCTAAAGGATTGCAATCGTGCAAAATGATAACGCCATTATTCTCAAGGTATTTCAGGGTGTTTAAAGTGTCTTTTAGTGATTGTCCGTAGGTATGAAGTCCGTCGATAAAAGCTAAATCAAGAATATTAGCTTCTAAAAGCACTGTATTTTCTTCAAAAAAAGTATCGCTTGTCACTTCAAAATAATCATTTTTAAGTGTGTGAGGATTTAAAATACACGCTCTAACTTTTTTCCATAAACTAAAATTAAAGAAAGGATCTACACCAAAACGTTTTTTTGTACCAACAATATTAAACAGACATTTACCTCTGTTTACGCCTATTTCTAGGTAATTTTGTACGTTTTTTTTCTTAATCAGTGCATTTAAAACTTCAATTCTTGTCATCTTTATAAGTAATTTGGTAGCTATTATTTTCCGACCGCTAATTTATAATAAATAGTTTTACAAATAAACATTGGCACAGATTATTTACTTATAATCTACTATTAGAGCTTCATTATAATTATATTTGCAAAAATGTTTCAAATGAAAATGACAAATAACGATATCCTGAAAAAACTTCGAGTTGCCTTGATGCTTCGGGATGACCAAATAGTAGAGATTTTAGAATTGGTAGATTTTAGAATTACAAAATCAGAATTGGGTGCTTTTTTCCGTGCCGAAGACCACGAAAATTATATGGAATGTGGCGACCAAGTGTTGCGTAATTTCCTAAATGCATTGGTTTTGCACTTGCGTGGAACCAAAGAAAATCCTAAAAATCCTTCTGATGTTTTGAACAAAAACAAAACGGAAGTGAAATCGGGAAATCACGATGAGGAAAAATCCAGAGGCGACCAAAGTCCTGCGAAAAGTCCCGTGGCGAAGAAGCCCTTCAAAAAACAAAATTCAAACCGAGCGACACCAAAAATTCAGATTGTAGAAAACGTTCGATTTAAAAACGGTAAAAACAAAAAATCCTAATTGCTTAAGCCAATTTAGATTTTTTATTAAATCATATCAAGGAATTACAACATAAAAAAAGCGGTTTTCAAAATTTGAAAACCGCTTTTTTTATTAAATCATATTGAAACTATTTATTTCCTTTTTCGAAATCAGCAATAAACTGGGCCAAACCGATATCTGTTAATGGGTGTTTCAACAATCCTAAAATTGCAGAAAGCGGTCCTGTCATTACATCGGCACCAATTTTCGCACAATTCACAATGTGCATTGTGTGGCGCACAGAAGCAGCAAGAATTTGAGTTTCATATCCATAATTATCATAAATCAAACGGATTTCTTCTATCAAAGCCAATCCATCTGTTGAAACATCATCTAATCTTCCGATGAAAGGGGATACATACGTAGCTCCTGCTTTTGCTGCTAATAATGCTTGACCAGCGGAAAACACCAATGTTACATTTGTACGAACTCCTTTGTCAGAGAAATATTTACATGCCATAATTCCTTCTTTAGTCATTGGTAATTTTACCACAATTTGCGAATGCAAATCAACTAACTCTTCACCTTCACGAATCATTCCGTCATAGTCAACAGCATTTACTTCGGCACTAACATCGCCGTGAACACTCTTGCATATGTCAATATAATGCTTTAAAATATTATTTTTTCCTGTAATTCCTTCTTTAGCCATTAAAGATGGATTTGTAGTAACTCCATCAAGAACTCCAAGTGCTTGAGCTGCTTTAATCTCATTTAAATTTGCTGTATCAATAAAAAATTTCATAGGTATCGTTTTAAATTATAATTTTTAATTTGATGCTAAATTACAATTTATAATGATTCATAAGCATTTTTTCATAGACTTTATCTGGTAAAATCCTCTTTAATACAATTGAAAATTTTTGAATAAAACTTCCCACTTTATAATGAATTTTAGGATTTTCTGTTTGAATAATATTAAGAATTGCTTGCGCCATTTCAATTGGATTATTCCCACTATTTACTTGTTCGTCCATCATTTTTAAAGTTGCTCCATAAGAAACTTCGTATGCTGAATCCTTTATTACAGGAGCATGAAATCTTCCCGATGCTATGTTTGTTGCAAAATCTCCTGGGGCTACATTGGTAATGTTGATTCCAAAAGGTTTAAGTTCCATGCTTAATGATTCTGTAATTAGTTCCAAAGCTCCTTTTGAGGCCGAATAAATACCTCGATATGGCAATCCCATATAACCAGCAATAGAAGTAATATTGATAATTAATCCAGATTTTTGGGAACGCATTTGCGGTAAAACTGCTTTAATAACTTCAATAGGACCAAAGAAATTAGTTTCAAAATTGTTTTTTATTTCTTGGGAAGGAATTTCTTCAATTGGGCCCGTGATTCCTACTCCTGCATTATTAATTACAACATCTAATCTTCCTGAAAGTTGAATTATTTTCTGAACTGTAGCATTAATAGATTCCGTATTTCGAACATCTAAAAGGAGTAAAGGAAATATGGAATCAGTAACACGTTCTGGATTTCTACTGGTTCCATATACTACAAAACCTTTATTGTGCAAAAATGTACCAATGGATTTTCCAATTCCAGATGAAGCGCCTGTTATTAATACTACTTTAGTCATACCTTATTAATTATCTTTATTTATTTTAATGAATTATAAGAATGTAAATATAGTTATTAAATGGAATTTGAGATGAAATTTTAAAATCGAATAATGATTATCGACAAAATATTGAATTAATATAAAAATGTATGAAACAAAAAAAGCTTCGAATTACTTCGAAGCTTTTGCGTTTTTGGGTGGCTGACCGGGTTCGAACCGGCGACCCTCGGCACCACAAACCAATACTCTAACCAGCTGAGCTACAACCACCATTTTTAACGAGTGCAAATATAAGTCAAAAGTTTTATTTTGCAAAGGAAAAAATCAAATAATTAAATCAAATCCCCTAAGCTATTGACTGCCAAATACCTTTCTACGGTAAATCCTTCCGCATATTCCGTTCCTATTAATCGTCCTAATTCTCGAGAACGATTATGAATACTTTCCAAGAAGTTTTTCGTAGCAATTGGTGTTTCTGGTTCTTCAGAATTTGGGTTGTAAAACTGTGAACCGTAAGCTAAAATTGAAGCTTCCTTAATATCGATAAATCCAGTAATATCAACAACAAAATCAGGTTCGATATTTTTCCATTGAATATAATGATACACTAATTTTGGTCGCCAAGCCTCTTGTTGAATTCCATCAATTGAAGTTTCAATTTTGATTAATCCTGACAAAAAACAAGTATCCGATACCAATTTACTTCCTTTTGCGTGATCAATATGACGGTCATCAATTGCATTGCACAAAACTATTTCTGGTTTGTATTTTCTAATGATTTCAATAATTCGCAGTTGATGACTTTCATCATTTATAAAAAAACCATCTCGCATATCAAGATTTTCTCGAATGGAAATACCAAGAATTTTTGCCGCAGCTTCCGATTCAATATTCCTAATTTCAACTGAACCACGAGTTCCTAATTCGCCTCGTGTCAAATCGATAATTCCAATTTTTTTTCCCAAGGAAATCTCTTTTGCAATGGTTCCCGAACATCCTAATTCTACATCGTCTGGATGAGCACCAAAGGCAAGTATATCTAATTTCATACTATAATATTTTTCATTGTCATTGCTTTATTCGCTGTTTCTTGCCATTCATTTTCAGGATTGCTATCTTTTGTGATTCCGCAACCGATATACAAATGTGCTTCTATTTTATCCAATTTTGATATAATTTGCATACATCTTAAATTCACAAATAAATCCGTTTCTGAATTTTCATTTTTGTTTACTTCACCCAAAAAACCAGCATAAAAACTTCTATTATATCCTTCATTTTCAATAATAAAATCTTTGGCACTGCTTTTTGGTAAACCACAAACTGCTGGCGTTGGATGCAAAAGTAAAACTAATTGTTTTAATGACGCATTTTCATTTATAATTCCTTTAATATCTGTTTTCAAATGCAGTAAATTTCCAGCTTTCAAAGTATATGGCGATGAAATTTCGACTTCAGAAGTCACATTTTTTATTGTTTCCAATATATAATCCGTGACAAATTGTTGTTCAACCTGTTCTTTATTTCCCCAAATTACAGTCTCATTATTTTGAAATAACTGTGTTCCAGCCAAAGCTACCGTATGAAATTCATTACCATT
>CANIFM010000211.1 GCA_947466955.1 Bacteroidota bacterium | reverse complement strand
TGAAAGCATTCCATATTTTATTAGTAAACGCTTTTCCTTGGTTGCACAATTCTTCGTCGAACATAATATCGTTTCCAGCCGAAGCGCTCAAAAGCAATCCTACACGAACTCCATCGGCACCAAATTTCTTGATTAACTCCAATGGTTCAGGTGAATTTCCCAAAGATTTTGACATTTTACGTCTTTGTTTATCCCGAACCAAACCTGTCAAATAGACATTTGTAAATGGTTTTTTGCCTGTATATTCATAACCTGCAATAATCATTCGCGCCACCCAGAAAAACAAAATATCTGGACCGGTAACTAAATCATTTGTTGGATAATAGTATTTAAAATCTTCGTTTTCAGAATCCATAATTCCTCCGAAAACGGACATTGGCCACAGCCAAGAAGAAAACCAAGTATCAAGAGCATCAACATCTTGACGAAGGTTGCTGGTTGTTAGTTGTTGGTTGTTGGTTTTGAATTTTGCCAAAACTAAAGCGTCTTCAATATTTTCGGCAACAACAAAATCTTCTTTTCCATCTCCGTAGAAATAGGCTGGAATTTGTTGTCCCCACCACAATTGACGCGAAATATTCCAATCGCGAATATTATTCAACCAATGTGCGTAGGTATTATTAAAACGATTTGGATGCAATTTAATATCGCCATCAACCAAAACAGATTTGATTGCTGGTTTCACCAAATCTTCCATTTTCAAGAACCATTGATCCGATAAACGAGGTTCGATTACGGCTTTTGTTCTCTCAGAAGTTCCTACTTTATTTAAATGGATTTCGGTTTTTACCAAACTGCCATTTGCGTCTAATTCTTTTGCAATTTCTTCACGAACTACAAAACGGTCTTTTCCTTGATAATGCAAACCAAAACTATTCAGCGATGCATCTTCATTGAAAATGTCAATGATCTCCAAATTATGTTTTTCGCCCAAAGCTTTGTCATTCATATCATGCGCTGGAGTCACTTTCAAGCAACCTGTTCCAAACTCGATATCAACGTAATCGTCTGCAATTACAGGGATTTCTCTACCACATATTGGAACTACAACTGTTTTACCAATCAAATGAGCATATCTTTCATCATTTGGATTTACACAAATTGCAGTATCCCCAAAGATTGTTTCGGGGCGCGTTGTGGCAACAATAATATCTTCGGCAGGATTCTTAGCTCCCCCTTTGGGGGTTGGGGGGCTGTACTTTATATAATATAATTTTCCTTGTTGTTCTTCAAAAATTACTTCTTCGTCAGACAAAGTTGTTTTTGCTTCTGGATCCCAGTTTACCATTCGATAACCGCGATAAATCAAGCCTTTGTTGTATAAATCGACAAAAGAACGAATTACAGAAGCGGACATATCTGGATCCATGGTGAATTTTGTTCGATCCCAATCGCAAGAACATCCCAATTGTTTGAGTTGTTCTAGAATTGTTCCTCCATATTTATCGGTCCATTCGTAAGCGTGTTTCAAAAATTCTTCACGACTCAAATCCGATTTATTGATTCCTTCTGATTTAAGTTTTGCTACTACTTTTGCTTCGGTTGCTATGGAAGCGTGATCGGTTCCTGGAACCCAACAGGCGTTGAAGCCTTTTAGTCGCGCTCGACGGATTAAAACATCTTGAATGGTGTTATTGAGCATGTGTCCCATGTGTAGCACGCCAGTAACATTTGGTGGTGGAATGACAATGGTATAAGGTGTTCTGTGGTCGGGTGTGGAATGAAAATAGTTGTTTTTCATCCAGTATTCGTACCATTTATCTTCTATGTTTTTAGCGTCGAATTGCGATGGAATTGTCATTTTATTGTTTGTTCGTTATTTCTAATTGTTGTGTTTTTTGAACATTTCTAAGTATTCAAATGAAAAAAATTATAGCCCTGATGGTAGTGAAAACCCCTCGCTTTTTAGCGAGGATTGCAACGGACAGCAGGAAAATGAATTACTGAAAATGCCAAAATTTTCGCTCCTAAAAAAAGAGATTGTGAATTGGTACGTTTTTTGTAATTGCTACAAAAGTAAATAATTATGTACAGTTTAAAAAGGGAAATATAAATTTGTGCAATTAATTAAAATAAAGTAGTTTTACAGTAACAAATAAAATTTTGATTCGATGAAAAAATTACTCTTATTATGTGCCTTTTTCGCTTTGAATATGGCTGGTTTTGCTCAAGTTGGGGCGAAAATCGAATTTATGAATAAAGACAATACTGTTGATTTCGGAACGGTTTCGAAGGATTCTGATAGTGGAATTCGGACTTTTGAGTTTAGAAATACAGGTGATGCGCCGTTGATTATTACAAATGTGCAATCGACTTGTGGATGTACGGTTCCGACGAAGCCGACTGAGCCGATTTTGCCAGGAATGACGGGGAAAATTGACGTGAAATACAATATGAATCCGGGGCCAATTCGTAAAACAATTACGGTGGAATCGAACGCAATTAATGTGGAAGGCGGTAAAATTGCATTGAAAGTTAAGGGCGAAGTTATTGTAAAGCCAGAGGTTAACTTGTTGGAAAAGAAAAAAGCATTGCCGAGTCAGTAATTGATTTACATAAATAGTAAAGCGCTTCAAATGAGGCGCTTTTTTTGTGAAATAAAGATTGCTAAATTCTCTTTTTTTTCAAAATAAATATTGCAAATTTGCATTTCAAAACTACAAATTATGCCAAAAGTTTCAAATAAAGGAAAACAGATGCCGGAATCGCCAATTCGTAAATTGGTGCCTTATGCAGATATTGCTAAGAAAAAAGGAAATAAAGTATATCATTTGAACATTGGTCAACCTGATATTAAAACTCCAGAAGTGGCGATGAATTCTATTAAAAATCTTGATATTAAGGTTTTAGAATACAGTCATTCTGCTGGATTTGAAAGCTATAGAACGAAATTATCCGAGTATTATAAAAAAACAGGTTTGCCGATTGAGGTTGCTGACATAATCATTACTACTGGTGGTTCTGAAGCGTTGCTTTTTGCAATGGGAAGTACAATGGATTATGGTGATGAGATAATTATCCCGGAGCCTTTTTATGCTAATTATAATGGTTTTTCGACTGCATCTGGCGTGAAAGTGATTCCTGTTATTTCAACTATTGAAACGGGATTTGCATTGCCTCCAATTGCGGATTTCGAGAAATTAATTACACCAAGAACCAAAGCGATTTTGATTTGTAATCCTGGAAATCCAACTGGATATTTGTATTCAAAAGAGGAAATTATGCAACTTGCCGAATTGGTGAAAAAGCACGATTTGTTTTTGATTGCCGATGAAGTATATCGCGAATTTACCTACGATGGCGATGTTCATTATTCGGTGATGAATATTCCTGGATTGGAAGAAAATGCGATTATGATTGATTCTGTTTCCAAAAGATACAGTATGTGTGGCGCAAGAATTGGTTGTATTGTGTCGAAAAATAAGGAATTGATGGCTACCGCGATGAAATTTGCACAAGCGAGATTGAGTCCGCCAACGTTTGCACAAATTGCGAGTGAAGCGGCTTTGGACACGCCACAAAGTTATTTTGACGAGGTAATTACAGAATATAGAGACCGAAGAGATACGCTGGTTGCAGCATTAAATAAAATTGAAGGCGTGAAAGTCGGCAAACCGAAAGGCGCATTTTATTGTATTGCGCAATTGCCGATTGACAATGCAGATACTTTTGCACAATGGATGTTGGAATCGTATGATTTGAACAAAGAAACAGTAATGGTTGCGCCTGCTGCGGGATTTTATTCTACACCTGGCGTTGGTTTGAACGAGGTTCGAATTGCTTATGTTTTGAAAAAATCGGATTTAATTCGTTCAGTAGAAATATTGAAAGATGCCATTTCGGTTTATAATTCGAAATAGAATTAAAATTTAAAAATTACTAAAACTTCGTTAATGTATTTATTAGCGAAGTTTTTTTATTTATTTTTATCAAAATAATTGAATTGGGCATTTACTATGAAAATCAAATTTTCTTTATTGGGTTTTGTGTTATTTTCTTCGCTTTGCTATTCTCAATTTGATAATGGTAATAAAGCGGTTCAAATATCTCCGATTAAGAATAATCCAATTTCAAAATCTAAAAGCACACCTTCAAAATTCAGTTCATTACCTTCAATTAAACCAAATTTCAATGATGTTCCGTTAATAAAAGAGCCTGAAATTATTTTTAAGAAAATTGGTGGTTCTAAACCGATTGATCTTACTATGAAAAATGATTTTATTAACCCAGGATTAGTGTATCAAGAAAAACTGAATAAAATGGGTGATGGAGAAGTTTCTCAAGCTTTTAGAAGGA
>CANIFM010000210.1 GCA_947466955.1 Bacteroidota bacterium | reverse complement strand
CTGCTTTACTTTTTTTTGCCACGAATTTCATGAATTTTCAGTGATTTTTTTTAATTAATTCGTGTTAATTCGTGTAATTCGTGGCTGCTTTTATTTAAAAACAGCATCAAAATTAGCATTGATAATTGCCGTCATTTCATCCAATTCTAAGTTTCTATATTTTGCAGCCAATTCATATACAGCTGCTATTCCTTCTTCAATTGTATCGGTTTCTAAAAACAATCGATCTTTTGGAATGCTCTTAAAAACCAATTCTAATTCGGGATTTCTCAGTAAATATTTACCAAATGATAAATAAAATCCATTGAAAATAAATTGCGCCGCAGTTTCTTTATTTTTTGAAAATCCGTGAATAATCAACGGAACAGAAATAGCCATTTTCTTCCTAATTGCAATTACTTCCTGAAAAGCCGCAACGCAATGAATAACTACAGGTTTTCTGTATTTTTCGGCTAAAGCCAATTGTTTTTCGAAAACCATTTGCTGCAAAGCCATTGAAATTTCAATTCTTTTATCCAATCCACATTCGCCAATAGCAAGACATTTTTCGTCCTTTAATTTACTTTCAATAATTTCCAAATCAGCGCCAATCCTATCTTCAACGATATGCCAAGGATGAATTCCAATAGAATAATTGGGAATTGACACATCAAATTCCTGTGGATATTGATTCACTAATTCCAAAACACCTTCTTGATTTGAAGATTGATGCGTATGTAAATTGAAGTATTTCATAATGCAAAAATAGTTTAAAAGTTACAATGCCGCAAAGTTGCAATGCCACAAAGTTTTTTACCTTTGCAATAATGAAAATTCATCTATGTTAAAAACTGCTTTTTATCGTTATATCAATAATTTCAAAGGATTTACAAGAGAAATTTGGATACTTGCCATCATCACTTTTATAAATCGGGCGGGAACAATGGTATTGCCTTTTTTATCTAAATATCTCAAAGAAAACTTACACTTTTCCTATAGCGAAGTCGGGTGGATTATGGTTTCCTTTGGATTTGGCTCTATGTTGGGATCTTGGCTTGGCGGAAAATTAGCAGACAAAATCGGATTTTACAGAGTGATGATTTTCAGTTTATTTACCAGTGGAATTGGTTTTCTATTCCTTCAATTTGTCACTTCTTTTGTGGGATTGTGCATCGGAATGTTCAGCATTATGGTTTTGGCAGATATGTTTCGTCCCGCAATGTTTGTATCGCTTGGTGCCTATGCAAAACCCGAAAACAGAACGCGAGCCTTAACATTAGTGCGCCTTGCCGTGAATCTTGGTTTTGCTGCTGGCCCTGCTATGGGCGGTTTAATAATTATGGGAATGGGCTATAAAGGACTATTTTGGGTAGATGGTTCTACCTGTATTCTTGCAATTTCAATTTTTGCATTATTGGTAAAAGAAAAGAAAAAGCCATCAACTATTGGCGATGCAACACCAGGGAAATCAGAAGTAGTTTCTGTTTTTAAAGATAAAATATTTTGGATTTTCCTGTTTGTCAGCTTTGTAACAGCAATGATATTCTTCCAATTATTCACAACACTTCCACTATACCACCATGAAAGATTTGGCTTGACCGAATTTCAAACGGGTTTATTAATGACTTTAAATGGATTACTAATTTTTGCTTTAGAAATGCCATTTGTGAGTTATTTTGAAAGAAAAAAGGTTCCTAAACTAAAAATAATCCTTTGGGGAACTTTACTAATGTCGTTTGGATTCTATTTATTGCTCATCAATTTTTGGGCAGGAATATTAATTATCAGTATGATTTTCATTTCCGTAGGAGAAATATTCGCATTTCCATTCTCGAATGCATTTGCTTTAAGCAGAGCACCAATAGGACATGAAGGTCGATATATGGCAATTTACACAATGAGTTTCAGCACCGCACATATTGTAAGTTCAAAATTGGGAATGGAAATTATAGGTCATTTTGGATACCAATGGGACTGGATCGTTATGGGAAGTTTTGGTGTACTTGCTGCTTTTTGTTGTATTTGGATTCAAAAATTATTGAAATTAGAACAACTTCAATAAAGTTATAAATTTGCATATCCAATCCAATATTCTCCAAAATTTCAAGTACTAATTTCACATTCTATCCATGTACCAATTCAATTCTTTTTTAATTTTTTGATCACTAAAAATTGTAGAAATGTTCTTTTGTAATCGGACAAATGCAGTTTCACTTTTTACCACATAATCAAAAGCATTGTGGTGCATACATTTTACGGCTATGTCTATTTTGTCTTGTGAAGACAGCATTATTATTGGAATATCAACATTATACTCCTTAATTGCTACAAGTGTATCCAATCCGTTCATAGCATTTTTATCAATTCCATTCAGATGAAAATCCAAGATTACAACATCTGGATTGTTTGATAAATTAGCAATACAAAGTTCTCCGGTTGCAAATGTTTCTATTTCAAAATCGGATTGACTTAGAAAATCAATTTCTAATGATTTTAGAAAAAGGGCATCATCATCTACTAAAAATAGTCTGATTTTTTTGGCTGTTTTTTCCATTATAATTTAGTATTTATATTTTTAAGTTCTTGTTGCAATTCATTACAAGCCACTTCACAACCAATTTCAAGATGTTGAATTAGCATTCCTAAATTCTCGTCATTTTCTTTGTTTGATGCGTATTCCTGAATCTTTTTAGCTAAATTTTCATATTTAGAATCTATTCCCATAATTGAAAAAGAAGGAATCATTTTATGAGCTGAAGCGTGTAATTTTTCCCAATCCAAATCTTTATAACCCTCTTTCATTGTATGAATTAATTGAGGTGTTTGCTCTAAATAAATGGAAATCATTTCCGACATTAATTTTGGATTCGATTTTGTGCGTTCCATCAAATAGCTTAAATCTACATTTGCAGAAGAAGAATTTGAAGCATAAGAATTCGTTTCCTCACTCATCGGTTTTTGAATTAAAGCAATCATTTTTCTGAATAATTTCCCTTCATCAATAGGTTTAGAAATGTAATCGTTCATTCCAAATTCTAAACATTTTTCAGCATCAATTGTCGTTACATCCGCGGTTAATGCAATTATTGGAATTGTTAATTTTAACTTGTTTCTGATGTATTCAGTTGCTTCAAAACCATTCATTTCTGGCATTTGTAAATCCATCAATATAATATCAAAATCCTTAGTTTCTAATCTTTCAATTGCTAATTTTCCATTGGCTGCAATTTCACATTCAAATCCAAAATCATCTAATAAAGTTCTAATTAACAATTGATTGAGTTCTAAATCTTCTACAACTAAAACTTTAATGTCTTTCAATTCATTATCAACTTCTAAAATTTCACTTTCAAGAAGTAACGTTTCATTTGTTTTTTTAAAGGGTAAAATAAAACTAAATGTAGAACCAACATCAACGGTGCTTTCTACATTTAAGGTTCCGCCTTGAGGTTCCACCAATTGTTTTACAATAGCAAGTCCTAATCCAGTTCCACCAAAAATTCTTGAGGTTGAACTATTTGCTTGTTGGAAATTTTCAAACAATCCTTCAATTTTTTCACTGCTAATACCAATTCCAGTATCTTTTACAGAAAACTGAATGAATACATTATTTACGTCTTCTTTTAATAAGTTAATACTTACCGTAATTTGACCAATTGATGTGAATTTTATTGCATTACTAACTAAATTCAAAATAATCTGATTCAATCGAACAGGATCGCCAGCCAAAACTTCTGGAATATTTTTATCAAATTCTAATACTAATTTTAAATTCTTCTCATTAATTTTTGTTTCAAATAAATGCAGCATCAACGAAATTGATAAATTTAATTTGAACGGAATTTGTTCAAATATCATCTTTCCAGAATCTACTTTTGCTAAATCTAAAATGTCATTTATCAAAACAATTAAAGCATCGCCACTAATTTTTATGGCTGTCAGATATTCTTTCTGTTTTGCAGTAAGTCCAGTTTTCAGAATAACCTTTGTGAATCCAATGATTGCATTCATTGGTGTACGAATTTCGTGACTCATATTCGACAAAAACTGTTGCTTAGATTTAACAGCTTCTCTTGCAATTAATGTTGCATTTTCTGCTTTTGTTTGCGCATCTTCCGCAATTGCAGTTGCTTTTTCCGCAGATATTTTAGCTTCAATCAATTCATTTTCAATACGTTTTTGTTCCGCAATATCACGAGCTACAATTACTACACCCAATACATTTCCTACATCATCCTTATAAACCGAACCATTAAATAAAACATCGGTAAGTTTTCCATCTTTATTTTGAAGCGTTAACGGGGAATCGGCAACAGAACCTTTTTCAAAAACTTCTTGATATACTTCTCGTGCTTTTTGTTGATCG
>CANIFM010000209.1 GCA_947466955.1 Bacteroidota bacterium | reverse complement strand
TTCAATTTTACACCTTCTTATTATTTCTTCTTTAGTAGAAGTAAGGATTGTGCTGTGGTTATTTGAAACAAATAAAAAACAAATAAAAGCTATACAATCCTGATGAAAATCAGGATTTTTTTTTGACTATATATGATACAAAAAGTTGCGATACAAGGAATAAAAGGTTCGTTTCACCATCAAGTGGCATTGGAATATTATCATCAAGAGATTGATGTTGATGAGTGTATGTCGTTTGAAGAATTGGTGGATAGCCTTTTGTCAGGGAAATCAAATCAAGCGGTTATGGCTATTGAGAATTCAATTGCGGGTTCAATTATTCCTAATTATGCCTTGATTGACAAGAATAATTTACATGTTATTGGTGAATATTACATGGATATTCATCAAAATTTCATGGCGTTGAAAGGACAAAAAGTAGAAGATATTTCAGAAGTTCATTCGCATCCAATGGCATTATTACAATGCATGGAATTTCTAAAAAAACTGCCGAATATAAAATTAGTTGAGGATAAAGATACCGCTGAAACTGCCAGAAGAATTCATCAGAATCAATTGACGGGAATTGCAGCAATTGCTAGTAAAACGGCATCAAACATGTATAATTTAGAAATTTTGGCACCAGAAATCCAAACTATTAATAACAATATGACTCGTTTTGTAATTCTAAATAAAGAGAATTCTTTTGTTCCAAAGGCGGAAATTAACAAAGCCTCTTTGAAATTTGAATTGGATCACAAAAGAGGAAGTTTGGCTGCGGTTTTGAACGTGATGAGTGATTGTAAATTGAGTTTAACGAAGATTCAGTCGTTACCAAAAATTGAAACGCCGTGGAAATATTCCTTTTTTGTTGATGTAACTTTTGATGATTATAATGATTATTCCAAAGCGAAAACTTTATTAGGAATTATGGCGGAATATTTCAAAGTTTTAGGAGAATATACAAATACAAAGCCATAAAGTTGGATGTAAAATAAGCAAGTCAAAAGGTTGATTTATAAAAAAGTGAAAAATGATTACAACAGCAAAACGTATCGCCATAGTTGAAGAATATTATTTCTCATCAAAATTGAGGGAAGTACGTCAACTCATTTCTGAAGGAAAACCAATTATCAATATGGGAATTGGCAGTCCTGATATGGCACCATCTAAAAGTGTAATTGAAGCAATTCAAAAAGCCGTTATTGATGAAAATGCGCATCAATATCAAAGTTATCAAGGACTTCCAGAATTGAGAAACGGAATGGCTGATTTTTATAAAAACAACTTCCAAGTGGAATTGAATTCTAATTCCGAAATTTTACCTTTAATGGGTTCAAAAGAAGGAATTATGCACATTTCTTTGGCTTTTTTAAATGAAGGTGATGAAGTTTTAATTCCAAATCCTGGTTATCCAACTTATACTTCAGTAACAAAATTAGTAGGTGCAACACCTGTTTTTTATGATTTAATTGAAAATAATAATTGGGAACCTGATTTTGAAAAATTAGAACAACAAGATTTGTCAAAGGTGAAAATGATGTGGGTTAGTTATCCGCACATGCCCACGGGCGCAACTGGAAGTTTGTACTTGTTTGAAAAAATAGTGGCTTTCGCCAAAAAACATCAGATTTTAGTAATTAATGATAATCCGTACAGTTTTGTATTAAATGACAATCCAATTTCAATTTTGAAAATTGATGATGCAAAAGAAGTAGCTTTAGAACTGAATTCGCTTTCAAAAACCTATAATATGGCAGGTTGGCGAGTGGGAATGGTTTCAGGAAAATCGGAATTTATCGATGCTATTCTAAAAGTGAAAAGCAATATGGACAGCGGTATGTTTTACGGCATTCAAAAAGGAGCAATCGAAGCGTTGAAATTAGATAAATCTTGGTTTGATGCGCAAAATGTAATTTATCAAAAACGAAGAAATCTAACGTTTGAATTGGCAAAAAAATTAGATTGTACGTATGATGAAAATTCGGTTGGATTATTTGTTTGGGCAAAATTACCATTGGAAATAACTTCTGCAGAAGATTTTGTAGATAAAATATTATATGAAAAAGATATTTTTATTACGCCCGGAACTATTTTTGGAAGCAATGGGGAAGGTTATATTCGGTTTTCACTTTGTGTTAAAGAAGAAAAAATACAAGAAGCAATTTTGAGATTTTAGGAATAAGTAGGGTTAAATCTAAGTAGAAAAAATGAATATATATATAATAGGAGTTGGATTAATTGGCGGTTCTATGGCATTGGACATAAAATCTAATTATGATAATGTGACGGTTTTTGGAATTGATACTAATGAAAATTATTTAGACGTTGCTTTGAATTTAAATATCATCGATAAAAAAGCGACAATTCCTGATTTGAATGATGCCGATTTTGTAATTCTTGCTGTGCCTGTTGACATCGCTTTAGTACTTTTGCCAAGTATTTTAGATGTAATTAATGATGATGCATTGGTTTTAGATGTGGGATCTACAAAATTTCCTATTTGTGAATCGATTTCAAATCATTCAAAAAGGAGAAATTTTATGGCAACACATCCTATTGCAGGAACAGAATTTTCGGGACCAACCGCCGCAGTTTTGGGATTGTTTAAAGGCAAAACAAATATTATTTGTGAGGTAGAAAAAACAACATTCAAATTGCAACAACAAGCTTTAGAATTATTTGACAAATTGGGAATGCGAATCCGATATATGGATGCAAAATCGCACGACAAACACATTGCTTATGTTTCTCATTTATCACATATAAGTGCATTTATGTTAGGAAAAACAGTAATTGAAAAGGAAAAAGACGAGCGAGATATTTTTGATATGGCAGGAAGTGGATTTGAAAGCACGGTGCGATTAGCCAAAAGTTCACCCGCAATGTGGACTCCAATATTCAAGCAGAATAAGAAACACGTGGTTAAAACATTAGGCGAATATATTTCTAATTTATCGAAATTTAAAGAATTATTAGAAAGTGATAATTATGAAGCCGTTTTTCAAGAAATGCAGAGTGTAAATAAAATTAAAGAGATTTTAAATAATTTCAACAAATAAAAATAAAATAATTACCAAAATAAAGTAAGATGGAGAACAAGAAAGAAATGAGAACGTGGTTAGATGAATTCAATTTGACACATCCGTTAGTAATAGCTGGGCCTTGTAGCGCAGAAACGGAAGAACAAGTTTTGAAAATTGCACACGAATTGAAAAATTCGGATGTGAGTATTTATAGAGCAGGAATTTGGAAACCGAGAACGCGTCCAGGAGGATTTGAAGGTGTTGGTGCTATTGGATTGAAATGGCTTCAAAAAGCAAAGGCAGAAACTGGATTGTTGATGGCGACAGAAGTTGCAAATGCCGCTCACGTAAAATTGGCTTTGGAACACGATATTGATGTTTTGTGGATTGGTGCAAGAACAACCGTAAATCCGTTTGCAGTTCAAGAAATTGCGGATGCATTACAAAATACAGACAAAATTGTATTGGTGAAAAATCCTGTAAATCCTGATTTGGCTTTATGGATTGGTGGCGTGGAGCGTTTGTATAATGCGGGAATCAAAAAATTGGGAGTAATTCACAGAGGATTTTCCACCTATGAAAAAACGAAATACAGAAATATTCCAGAATGGCAAATTGCAATTGAATTGCAAAGTCGTTTCCCAGATTTGCCATTAATTTGCGACCCTTCGCATATTACTGGTCGTCGAGATATGATTCAAGAAGTGTCGCAACAGGCATTGGATTTAAACTATGATGGTTTGATCATTGAAACACATATTGACCCAGATAATGCTTGGAGTGATGCGGCACAACAAGTAACCCCAACATCTTTAAAACAAATTTTTAACGATTTACGAATCAGAAAAATTACTACAGAAGAAGACGATTACAATACTGAAATGATTAAGTTGAGAGCAAATATTGACATTGCAGATGCTAAATTATTAGAATTATTGGGCAACAGAATGAAAGTAGCAGAACAAATTGGAGCGTTGAAAAAATCTAAAAACGTAGCTGTATTACAAAATAAAAGATGGAATGAAATTTTAGGAAAAATGGTGCTTGATGGCGAAGAAAAAGGGTTAAGCGAAGAATTTATCTTGAGATTGTTTAAGGCAATTCATCAGGAAAGTATTAGTCACCAAGAGAAAATAATGAACGCTATTTAAATAAATAGAATATTTAATATATAATTGGATTATGTCATTTTTTTTAATATTATTGCAAACTAATTTATAAACCCCAAATTTTTATGAAAAATTTTATTTTATTATGTTTTATGCTTGTAGCTTTAAATTTAAGTGCTCAAGATATTCTTAAACTTCACAACGGTTCAACTATTGAATGTAAAGTTAGTAGCACAGATGGTTCTGTTGTTACATTTATTTACAAAGGAG
>CANIFM010000208.1 GCA_947466955.1 Bacteroidota bacterium | reverse complement strand
GCTTCAGTATAGGTCATACTTAAGTTTTTCCATTGCAAACCAAGGAAAATTGTGATGGCAACGATAATTACCAGTATTGTGATTCTATAAGTAAGAATTAATCGGGCGATAAATTCCCAAAAACCTACCTTCAATGTCTTTTTCATAAAAGATTTTAATGCGAGCAAAGGTAATTAAAACCTATAAAATTTATAGAAATTCAGAAATTATTTTATGGAAATAATTGTTATTAAATAAATTCCAATTTTATATTTATGTAATCATTTATGAATTATAATTATTCCTATATTTGATTTTTGAATCTTTGCACTTCAAATCTTTTAAAAACCGCTTAATAATCTATGAAAAATTATAAAAATACCTTTTTTTATTTTACTGTAACTGGCGGTTTCACAGCATTAATCTATTGGATTATTTCAAAAGGAAAGCTTTTAGAAACGGCAAAAACAGTAACAACAATTGCAAAACCTAATAACCATTGGAACGATTTTATTTCGTCAATGGTTCTCAATTTTGAAGATCCGTTAGCGATTTTGTTGGCACAAATTATTACCATCATTATTGTTGCTCGTTTTTTTGGTTGGATTTTCAGAAAAATTGGTCAACCATCAGTAATTGGAGAAATTATAGCAGGAATTTTTCTTGGACCTTCCTTATTAGGAATGTACTTTCCCGAATTTTCTTTGGCATTATTTCCGATACAATCATTAGGAAACCTACAGTTTTTAAGTCAAATTGGACTAATCCTTTTTATGTTTGTCATTGGAATGGAATTGGATTTAAAAGTTTTAAGAAATAAAGCCAATGAGGCAGTTGTAATTAGCCACGCCAGTATTGTAATCCCTTTTGCACTTGGAATTGGGCTTGCTTTTTATGTATACAAATCATTTGCACCCGAAGGAATACCGTTTTTATCTTTCAGTATGTTTATGGGAATTGCGATGAGTATTACCGCATTCCCAGTTTTAGCGAGAATTGTTCAAGAGCGTGGAATTCATAAAACAAGATTAGGAGCTATCGTAATTACATGCGCTGCAGCAGATGATATTACCGCTTGGTGTTTGCTAGCCGTTGTAATTGCAATTGTAAAAGCAGGTACATTTGATAGTGCTTTATATGTAATTGCACTTGCGTTTTTATATGTTATTGTGATGATTTTTATCGTAAAACCGTTCCTAAAAAGAGTTGGTGATTTATATGCAAAAAGTGAAAATTTAAGCAAACCAGTTGTTGCAATATTTTTCTTGACTTTAATTCTTTCGTCTTATGCAACGAATATAATTGGAATTCACGCCTTATTTGGGGCTTTTATGACTGGAGTTATTATGCCCGATATTTCAAAATTCAGAACTATATTTATTGAAAAAGTAGAGGATGTTTCAGTAATATTATTACTGCCTTTGTTTTTTGTATTTACAGGTTTACGAACTCAAATCGGGTTGATTAATGATCCTTATATGTGGAAAGTTACAGGTTTTATTATTCTTGTAGCTGTTGTTGGAAAGTTTTTCGGAAGTGCATTAGCAGCAAAATTTGTGGGTCAAAGTTGGAGAGACAGCCTTACAATTGGTGCGTTAATGAATACTCGTGGACTAATGGAATTGGTAGTTTTGAACATTGGTTTAGACTTAAAAGTGCTTACGCCAGAAGTTTTTACAATGATGGTTATTATGGCATTAGTAACTACTTTTATGACTGGACCAGCTTTAGATATTATTAATTGGGCTTTCAAAACCAAGGACAGTTTCGTTCCTGAAGAAATTACAAGTAATAGCAAATACAAAATTTTATTGTTTTTTGGAAACAATGAAAAAGGGAAATCACTGTTGAGATTAGCGAGCAGTTTGGTTAAGAAACAAAAGGAAAATGTGAACGTTACTGCGATGCACATGATTTTAAGTGACGAAATGCATTCCTATAATATGGATGAATATGAAACCGATAGTTTTCTTCCTATTATTAACGAATCAAAAATTTTAGACCAAAAAATATCTACTGTTTTTAAAGCAACTGTTGACATTGAAAGTGACATCGTGGATATTGCCAATCAAGGCGAATACGATTTGTTGCTTGTGGGTCTTGGAAAATCCATTTTTGAAGGAACGCTTCTTGGAAAAGTATTAGGATTTACAACAAGAATCATAAATCCTGATCGTTTAATTGATAAGTTTACTGGAAAAGAAGGGCTGTTTGAAAATTCCCCTTTTGATGAAAGAACACGTCAAATAATTTCTAAAACGAAAATGCCTCTTGGGATTTTAATTAATAAAAACTTGCAAGAAATAAATGAGGTTTTCATTCCTATTTTTGGCGCGGAAGACGGATTTTTATTGGATTATGCGCAAAAATTAATTTATAATAATGACTCAAAAGTAACTGTTTTAGATTCTAATGGGCACATCAAAAACAATTTTATTATTGAAAATGCGGTTGATTCTTTAGAAAATAAATACCCAAGTAATATGACTTTATTGAATAATAAAACCATAGAAAAGGAATTTTTGAACCAACACGATTTAATGATAATTAGCCTTGAAAGTTGGAAGAAATTGGTTGATTCTCAAAGCGATTGGTTGAGCGATATTCCTTCTGTTTTGATTGTAAAACCTTAATATTTTACAATCCTAAATCCAAAACAAAACTTAATTTTACGGCGATATTATCTTCAAATCGAGGCAATTGATTTATTATACATAATAAAGTAAAATTTAAAAATCAAATTTCAATTGAACTACAATAGTTTTCTTAATTTCAGTATTTAAATTACTCAAGGAAATTCCCAACAAACGAACAGAATCTTTCATGCGTTCTTGAAACAATAATTCTTTGACGGTATCAAACAAAAGTGATTTATCGGAGATAAAATAGGGTAAGGTTTTACTACGGGTTTGTTGCGTAAAATCGCTGTATTTTATTTTTAAAGTTACTGTTTTCCCTGCTATTTTGTGTTTTTTTAAACGTCGTTCTAATTCGGCTGCAATAGTTTCTAAACGGTCTTGCATAAAAATCTCGGAAGTTAAATTTTCATCAAATGTATGTTCGGCAGCTACCGATTTGGTAATCCGATTAGGTTTAACTTCACTGTTATGGATACCACGAACTACATTGAAATAGAATGAACCCGACTTCCCAAAATGTTTTTCTAAGAGTTCGATGGGTTTACTTTTTAAATCCAAACCCGTAAAAATTCCTAGTTGGTACATTTTTTCAGTGGTTACTTTTCCCACTCCATAAAACTTTTTGATGGGTAATTCCTCTAGAAATAAATCCACTTCATCTGGCGAAACCGTTTTTTGACCGTTAGGTTTGTTGACATCGCTTGCAACTTTAGCAATAAATTTATTTACAGATATTCCTGCCGAAGCCGAAAGTCCTACTTCGTTAAGAATCCTTAGTCGTATTTCTTGGGCGATTAGCGAGGCGCTAGGATTTCCTTTTTTGTTTTGGGTGACATCAAGATAGGCTTCGTCAAGAGAAAGAGGCTCAACCAAATCCGTGTAGTCATGAAATATTTTTCTAATTTTTTGAGAAATCTCTTTATAGCGATCAAATCGCGGTTTAACAAAAATAAGTTCGGGACAATATTTTTTTGCTAATGCACCACTCAATGCACTTCGAACACCAAATTTCCTCGCTTCATAACTAGCCGCCGATACTACACCACGGATTTCATTTCCTCCAACTGCAACTGGCTTTCCTCGTAAATCAGGATTGTCCAATTGTTCGACAGAAGCATAAAATGCGTCCATATCGACATGAATTATTTTTCGGATTGGATTTACTTCTGACATGGTACAAATTTAATAAAATTGGATGGAGAACATTGTTTATTGATTGAAAAAAGGAGTTCCTGTTTGAAAAATATTTGGTACATTTGAAAATCGAACTAGCCCAGATTGCAGTGGTATCCCACGCTTTTTAGCGTGGATATAGCGAAAAGCTGGAAATAGCTCCAAAAAAAGAAAAAATGATAGAAATTGAAAGGAAGTTTTTGGTTACTTCAGATTCTTATAAAACGATGGCTTTTGCACACCACGAAATTGCACAGGGTTATTTAAACTCAACTCCAGAGCGCACAGTTCGTGTTAGAATTAAAGGAAACAAGGGTTATTTAACCATTAAAGGAAAGGGGAATGAATCTGGGATGTCTCGATTTGAATGGGAAAAGGAAATCGAATTATCTGAGGCAAAATCGCTTTTGGAATTGTGTGAGATTGGTGTAATTTCAAAAACTCGTTACGAAATTAAAATTGGAAACCACATTTTTGAAGTAGATGAATTTTATGGAGAAAATGAAGGGTTGATTATTGCAGAAATAGAATTGCAATCGGAAATAGATTCTTTTGAGAAACCAACTTGGCTAGGGGCTGAAGTTACAAACGACGAGCGGTATTACAATTCTTTTTTGAGTAAAAATCCTTTTAAAAACTGGAGAGAAGTTTAAAT
>CANIFM010000207.1 GCA_947466955.1 Bacteroidota bacterium | reverse complement strand
GCAGATACTAAAGAAACTATCATACACGAAGGTGTTGAATATCCAGTTGTGAAAATGGAGATTTCAAGAACTTCTCACCCTTTTTACACAGGTAAATCTAAACTTATCGATACTGCAGGACGTATTGATAAATTCAAAACTAAATACGCTAAACACGGTAAATAATAGTTATCTGTTTTCAAATTATATAAAACCTCGCAAATTGCGGGGTTTTTTTATGGACAAATTCTTCCTTTTTCTATTAAACTTTGTAACTTTGAAGTCAATAGTATAAAAATCGGTAAAGATTTCGGAATCTATTTTCGATTAAACAAATAACCAAATCAACAAATAACCAATTTTATGAATTATATCCTTTTTGACGGACCTTCCAGAAACGCATTATTGCCTTTCACATTTACACGCCCAGTTGCCGATATTCGCATTGGAATTTTGACAATTCGTGAAAAATGGGAGAAATATTTAGGTTCTACAACCACAACTTTAACCGAAGAATATTTATCGGAAAAGTTTCCAATGGTAGAATTGGAAGAAAACGTAATGATAAATGCCTCGTATTTACCCAATCCAATTTTGGTTGAATTAATTAGTAATTTAGAGCGAAATCAAGCGGTTTTCAAAGGCGATGAAGTAATTGCTTTTTACACACAAGAATCTCAAGAAGAAGTAGATTTTGATACTTATGAAATTATTGAATTCAATGGTGATTGTTTGACAGTGGAACATACTTGGGATATTTTTGCCAAAAATGATGCGGCTCTTCGAGAAGATTTTGAGCTTTTAACCGAAGACAGAACCTCGCAGCCCATTCCGAAAAGCGTCAATGTGATTTCCCCATCCTCTATTTTTATTGAAGAAGGAGCAAAATTAGAATTTGTAACCTTAAATGCTTCGACAGGACCTATATATATTGGTAAAAACTCTGAAATTATGGAAGGTTCTGTTATACGTGGTCCGTTTGCATTGTGCGAGGAAGCCCAAGTAAAATTGGCTACTAAAGTTTATGGTGCAACCACTGTTGGTCCGCATTGCAGGATTGGTGGCGAAATAAATAATTCTGTTTTATTTGGTTATTCTAATAAAGGACACGATGGATTTTTAGGAAATTCGGTGCTTGGAGAATGGTGTAATATTGGTGCCGATTCCAACAATTCTAATTTGAAGAATAATTATGAAGAAGTTAAGTTGTGGAGTTATGAAACAGATAATTTCGCCAAAACGGGACTTCAGTTTTGTGGTTTAATGATGGGCGATCATAGTAAATGTGGAATTAATACGATGTTTAATACCGGAACTGTTGTTGGTGTGAGTGCAAATATTTTTGGAAGTGGTTTTCCTCGTAATTTCGTTCCGAGTTTTTCTTGGGGCGGCGCTTCTGGATTTGTAACGTATCTTACCAAAAAAGCTTTTGAAGTTGCCAAAATCGTAATGAACAGAAGACACGTAGAATTTACCGAACAAGACAAAGCCATTTTGGAACACGTTTTTGAAGAATCTAAAAAGTGGAGAAAAGAATAAAGTAAGTCTTTTTTAATTTAAATAATATAAAATATCCGATAATTTTCAATGTACACATTGAAAATTATCGGATATTTTATTATATGCGTATAGTAAAATATCGGATAATTTTAATAAAAATTTTAAAAATATCGGTTTTCATATATAAAAGGATTACATTTGTTGTATGGTAAGAAGAAAAAAACATACAATTATTTCTAATCACATTTCTAAAAGGGAGTTTACAATCCTTATTGGGGCCCGTCAAATTGGGAAATCTACTTTGCTAAAACAACTTTTTGAAGAGTTAAAGCAAAATGGAGAAGCTGTGTTTTTTTTGAATTTAGATAGAAAAGATATTTTAGAAGAATTAAATCAAAATCCGGAGAATCTTTTAAAAATTTGTCCTTTACAAAGTGATAAGAAAATAATCGTTTTTATTGATGAAATTCAATATCTTGATGACGCAACGAATTTTCTAAAATTGCTTTTTGACGAATATTCAACACAATTAAAAATTGTAGCTACTGGAAGTAGTGCTTTTTATATTGATCGTCAATTTAACGATTCTTTGGTTGGTAGAAAAAAAATATTTCAGATGGGAACACTTGATTTTGAAGAGTTTTTACTTTTTAAAAATAGAGCCGATTTGGTAAATGAAATTTCGCAATTTAAGAGTAAGAAAAAATCAAAATCCATTCAAGAGAATTTACTGTGGGCATATATGGATGAATTTATAAATTATGGCGGTTATCCAGCTGTGGTTTTAGAGGAAAATATTGAAGATAAAATTGAATTACTAAGAGAAATTCGGGATTCCTATATTAAGCGGGACGTTTTAGAATCTGGTATTACAGATGAAACTAAGTTTTACAGAATGTTGATGCTTTTGGCAAGTCAAACGGGGAATTTATTGAATGTAAATGAAATTTCAAATACGTTACGAATTTCAAATGCAACGGTTGAAAATTATTTATATGTGTTGCAAAAATGTTTTCATATTACGCTTCTAAAACCTTTTTATGCCAATTTGCGTAAGGAACTCACGAAGATGCCAAAAGTTTATATTAATGATTTAGGATTGCGAAATGTCTTGATTAATTATTTTTCACCTTTGGAACAAAGAGCGGATAAAGGAGCAGTTTTAGAAAATTTTTCATTTAGATTACTTTCCGAGCGTTTTGAAGAAGATCAAATTAAATATTGGCGCACCGCTGATGGAAATGAAGTTGATTTTGTTATAGAAACTTCGTATTTAAAAGGTTTTGCAGTTGAAATTAAGTTCAGTGAGCAAGAAGCAAAAACGAGCAAATACAATAAGTTTATTCAGAATTATCCTGATTTTCCTTTGGAATTTTGGTGGTGGAAAAAAATGGATTTATTGTTATAGCTTTAGATTGTAAAAATTATTTATTGCTACGAATTCACTATTTTTTCTAAGATTAATTGGTGATTTCGTAGCTTTTATGTTTAAATTTGCATCCTGAATTTGGTTCTTATAAAACTAAATTTGAATGGAACTCAAATTCCGCGAAAGGGATAGAGGCGGTATCATTTTGTGCAGCGAAAGCGGAACAAAATATATAGCCGAAAGCCCGACCCGCAGGGATTCGCCCAAATAAAAAAAATATGACGGATAGAAAAAAAGTTGCTTTTTACACCTTGGGTTGCAAGCTGAATTTTTCGGAGACTTCTACGATTGCGAGAAATTTCACGGAGGAAGGCTTTGACCGTGTCGATTTTGAAGAAGTTGCCGATATTTATGTGATAAATACGTGTTCTGTGACTGAAAATGCGGACAAACAATTCAAGCAGGTGGTGCGAAAAGCGATGAAATTGAATGATAAAGCGTTTGTTGCGGCGGTGGGTTGTTATGCGCAATTGAAGCCTGAGGAATTGGCAAATGTGGATGGTGTGGACTTGGTTTTGGGTGCTACAGAAAAGTTTAAAATTACCGATTATATTAATGATTTGTCCAAAAATGATATGGGCGAAGTGCATTCTTGTGAGATTTCTGAGGCTGATTTTTACGTTGGAAGTTACTCGATTGGGGATAGAACTCGGGCGTTTTTGAAGGTTCAAGATGGGTGCGATTATAAATGTACGTATTGTACAATCCCTTTGGCACGTGGGATTTCCAGAAGTGATGCGTTAGAAAACGTATTGAAAAATGCAAAGGAAATTTCGGAGCAAAACATCAAGGAAATTGTTTTGACGGGTGTGAATATTGGGGATTATGGAAAGGGTGAATTTGGGAATAAAAAACACGAGCATACTTTTTTAGAATTGGTTCAGGAATTGGATAAAATTGAAGGAATTGAGCGCTTGCGAATTTCGTCGATTGAGCCTAATTTATTGAAAAATGAAACGATTGAATTTGTTTCTAAAAGCAGGACTTTTGTGCCGCATTTTCACATTCCGTTGCAATCTGGAAGTAATGAAATTTTGAAATTAATGAAGCGTCGTTATTTGCGAGAAATTTATACGGAGCGCGTGAATAAAATTCGGGAAGTGATGCCGCACGCTTGTATTGGCGTGGATGTTATTGTTGGTTTTCCTGGTGAAACTGACGAACATTTTCTTGAAACCTATCATTTTTTGAATGAAATGGACTTTTCTTATTTACACGTTTTTACGTATTCTGAACGTGATAATACGGAAGCTGCCGATATGGAAGGAGTTGTTCCTGCAAATGTTCGAGCGAAAAGAAGTAAAATGTTGCGTGGTTTATCAGTGAAAAAACGACGTGCTTTTTATGAAAGTCAACTTGGAACCAACCGAATTGTTCTTTTTGAAAGTGAAAATAAGGGTGGTTATATTCACGGTTTTACAGAAAATTATGTAAAAGTGAAAACGCCTTGGAATCCAGAATTAGTGAATACGTTGCACGAAATTAATCTGACCAAAATTGATGAAGATGGAAGTGTGCGATTGGAGTTTTTGAAAAGTAAAATTACAGCTTAATTCCCGGAGGTAACAAATCTTTATAAGTAGGATTTTTTCTAAAAAAAGTTGCTATTTT
>CANIFM010000206.1 GCA_947466955.1 Bacteroidota bacterium | reverse complement strand
TAATTTTTAACAAAAGTAATACTTTGAAACTAAAATTTTAGCCTGATTTTTGTATATTAAATTTAATAATAATTACATTTGTACTTTATATACATATTATGAATAACAATGCCCCTACTTTTGCAAAACAAGATGATTTGAAATTTTTCAGAACCTTGAACTCCAAAGTCAACAACTACTTCAAAGAAAATAACATACAGAAAACAGGAAATTGGAAGCTGTATTTAAAAACTGCGATTCTATTTACGGTGTTTTTAGCCCCTTATTTTTTAATTATTACTATGGAAACAATGCCTTTTTGGTTGTTTTCATTGTTGTCAATAGTTATCGGAATTGGGATGGCTGGAATCGGAATGAACGTAATGCACGATGGAAATCACGGATCGTATTCCAATAAAAACTGGATTAATAAATTCATGGGCGGAACCATCTACATTTTGGCTGGAAACGTTTACAACTGGCAAGTTCAACATAACGTTCTTCACCATACTTATACTAATATTCCTGGTCACGATGAAGATTTAGATGCAGGTCGCGTAATCCGTTTTACCAAAGAAGCAAAATGGTATAACTTTCACAAATTCCAACATTACTATTCAATTTTCTTGTATGGTTTGTTAACTTTCAATTGGTCATTAACCACCGATTTTAAACAAATGAGTCTTTATCTTAAAAGAAAATTGTCTTATGGCGAACCAAAAAGCACCAAATTTCTTTGGACAACTTTAGTAATTACTAAAATAATATATTTTGCCGTTTGGATTGTTATTCCAATGGTATTGGGCATCTCATGGTGGCAAGTATTATTTGGCTTTTTCATCATGCATTATACTGCAGGTTTAATTTTGAGCATTGTTTTTCAATTGGCTCATATTACAGAAGACACAACCAATCCGCATCCTAATAATGAAGGAGAAATGGAACACACATGGGCAATTCACCAATTGTTTACAACAGTCAATTTTGCACCAAAGAGTTTCATTGTAAATTGGTACACTGGCGGATTGAATCATCAAATTGAGCACCATTTATTCCCACATATTAGTCATATTCATTATGGGAAAATAGCAAAATTTGTCAAAGAAGCTGCACAAGAAGCAAATCTTCCTTATTATGAATATAAATCAATGAGAACGGCAGTAATTGCACATTTCAAACATTTGAAAGAATTAGGAATGAAACCTGAACTTTCAGCTTAACGGAATTCATCTTCGGATGATTCGCACAGACATTTAACTACAACACACACATAATGAACCCACTTTCGGATAGGATAAATAATTTATCGACATCGCAAACATTGGCAATGGCAGCATTGGCAAGAGAATTAAAAGCACAAGGAAAAGATATTATCAGTTTAAGTTTGGGAGAACCCGACTTTAATACCCCTGATTTTATAAAAGAAGCGGCAAAAAAAGCTATTGATGAAAATTACAGCACCTATTCTCCAGTTGAGGGTTATCAAGAATTAAAAGAAGCCATTTGTAGAAAATTCAAAAGAGACAATGATTTAGAATACAAACCTTCTCAAATTGTAGTTTCTACGGGTGCAAAACAATCTTTATACAACATTGCACAAGTAATGTTAAACGATGGTGACGAAGTAATTTTGCCAGCGCCGTATTGGGTTAGCTACTTTGAAATAATTAAATTATCGGGAGGAGTTCCTGTTGAAGTACCAACTTCAATAGATAGCGATTTCAAAATCACACCAGCACAATTAGAAGCGGCTTTAACGCCAAAAACAAAAATGATGTGGTTCAGTTCCCCTTGCAATCCAAGTGGTTCTGTATATAATAGAGAAGAATTGACCGCTTTGGCAAAAGTTTTGGAGAAATATCCAAACGTATATGTTGTTGCCGATGAAATATACGAACACATTAATTTTTCTGGGACTTTTTGCAGTATTGCTTCCATTCCAGGGATGCTTGAAAAAACTATAACTGTTAACGGTGTTGCAAAAGCATTTGCGATGACAGGATGGAGAATTGGCTATATTGGTGCTCCTGAATTCATCGCAAAAGCATGTACAAAAATTCAAGGACAAGTAACAAGTGGAGCCAACAGTATTGCACAACGCGCTACAATTACAGCTGTTGATGCAGATCCTTCTGTTTTAAAACACATGGTAGATGCTTTTCATAGTCGAAGAGATTTGGTTGTTGGGCTTTTAAGAGAAATCCCAGGTATAAAAATAAATGTTCCAGAAGGCGCTTTTTATGTGTTTCCAGATGTTTCTTCGTTCTTTGGTAAAACACTGAATGGTACTTTTATTAAAGATGCCAATGACTTTTCAATGTATCTTTTATCTCACGCAAATGTAGCCACAGTAACTGGTGACGCATTTGGAAATCCAGATTGTATTCGATTTTCGTATGCTACAAGCGAGGATTTATTGACAGAAGCGTTACGAAGAATAAAAGAAGCGGTTTCGTAAATTCTATACTTCAAATTAAATTAGTTTAAAGTTTAAGGCTTAAAGTTTCACAACCTTAAACTTTAAACTTTTTTCGTTATAATTAATCTCAAACCAGATTGAATTGTTACTATTTTTTAAAAAAGACTTCTGGAAAGAGTATGATCTTTGCAATGTAAATTGGTGCATCAAAGGTGGCATTAAGTACTGATTTTTTATTTAATATATTTCTATACCCAACACCCGTTCCTAAACCAATCCATGAATTTAGTTTATAATTGACTTGTCCTGAAAGTTCATTTACATACAAATCAACATTTACATCACTAACAATATCGTTATTTATTTCTTTAACAAAACTTGGTTTTCCAAAGCCAACTTGCTCAGTAACGAAACACTCCCATTTGTTGTTTTTATATAAAATCCAATCATTGAAAACACTAAAATACCAAAAACTAACTTTATTTGTTTCTTCCCTATTTAATTTTTTATTGAAGTAATCAATGTAAATGGGATTAATGATAAATGAACTACCTAAACCAAAGCGAGTCAATTTTTTATATTGGAACCCAACTTTTGCACCAAAAACTGTAATATCATGATTTCGAATACTTGAAAAGCGGTTGTCTAATTGAAATGCAAAACTCCACTTTTTAGGAACTTCTTGACTGTATGCGACAAAAGCGGAAAACAAACTTATAGACAATAAAAATACTCGTAGTTTAGACATAATTTAGATGGAAATTTATAGTTAGACAAATATAACTACAAATAGTTTAATCCTGGGAAGTATGAATGTTTAATTCTAAAAAAATGGAATACGGAAATTAGTATTCCTAATATAGGCACATAGCCCATAGTAAACTGTAAAAGTTCTTATTAACGAGATTAGAAAACGTTGTTAGAAAATATAAACGTACTTGGTAGCCCCGATGGAAGTGGTAGCTCTTGCGTAGGAACGGAGCAAGACTATAGCGGACAGCGGGACAAATTGTTATTATAGAAAGGGATTGATTTGCTCCAAAAAAATACTATTTTTGTATTCCAAATTAAGTTAATTAAACATATAAAATATGAAAGCATATATATTTCCAGGTCAGGGCGCACAATTCACAGGAATGGGCAAAGAATTGTACGAAAATTCAGCATTAGCCAAAGAATTATTCGAAAAAGCGAATGAAATTTTGGGTTTTCGAATCACCGATATTATGTTTGAAGGAACGGCTGAAGAATTAAAAGAAACCAAAGTAACGCAACCAGCAGTGTTTTTGCATTCGGTAATTTTGGCAAAAACATTGGAAAATTTCAAGCCAGAAATGGTGGCTGGACATTCATTAGGTGAATTTTCGGCGTTAGTTGCCAATGGAACTTTGTCGTTTGAAGACGGATTGAGATTGGTTTCAAAAAGGGCTTTGGCAATGCAAAAAGCCTGTGAAATTAAGCCTTCAACAATGGCAGCGGTTTTAGGATTGGAAGACAAAATAGTGGAAGAAGTTTGTGCATCAATAGACGGAATTGTCGTTGCTGCCAATTATAACTGCCCGGGGCAATTGGTAATTTCGGGAGAATTTTCAGCAGTTGAAAAAGCGTGTGAGGCAATGAAAACTGCTGGTGCAAAAAGAGCTTTATTATTGCCAGTTGGAGGAGGATTTCACTCGCCAATGATGGAGCCAGCAAGAGAAGAATTGGCTGCGGCAATTGAGGCTACCACTTTTTCAAATCCAATTTGTCCGGTGTATCAAAATGTAACGGCAAGTGCGGTTTCTGATCCATCAGAGATTAAGAAAAACTTGATTATTCAGTTGACTGCCCCTGTAAAATGGACACAATCAGTGCAGCAAATGATAGCAGATGGCGCTACTTTATTTACAGAAGTAGGTCCTGGAAAAGTATTGGTTGGCTTGGTTGGAAAAATAGATAAAGAAGCGGTTACTGCAAATGCGTAATCCCAAAATACAATTTGAAGGGTTATTTTAAGAATTCAATATTCCTTTTTAATCCTTCAAATTTTGTTCGTTTTAGAGCCGAATTTTTGAAAACTACTTTGAATGTTTCTTCTGTGATTTCTTCCCAATCTTTTTTTGACATGGAAAGCAACTCAGGATTT
>CANIFM010000205.1 GCA_947466955.1 Bacteroidota bacterium | reverse complement strand
GTTTGAAATGGCTTAGAAAGTCTGATAGTTTTATTCATTTGGAGTTGGGTTTTCTTGTTATTATTTGGCATTTTGTTTTATATTTATTATTGCAAATTTAGAGGCTCTAATTGGATTTTACCTTTTTTAAAGGTTAACGAATTATTATTAATTATGTTTTGAGGGGATCCTTAAAAAGGTAAAACAGAATATATAATAAGATAATACTAAAATTGTATAATGAATCGATTTTGCTTCACTTATACTAAATTTCTGAGTGCAAAAGTATTCAATAATTTTCAATTTAAAAGATAAAGAATTACTTTAACGTTTGTTAAATGATAATAATACAAACAAAGTGATAATTGACTAATTAAAAGGAACTAATTTATTAATTTGAAATAAGAAAAGGGGTTTAACTTTAATAAAAAAGTCAAACCCTTGTATTTTTAAAACTTACACCTTTTTGAATAGTGTCAATAACCAAATCTAGCAGTCAACATCAAACTATCTCAGCACTTAATCCCGCTTCTAATAATTGCAAACACTGCGGCGTTAATTCCTTAATAGAGCCTGTTTTTACAGTGCATTTTCCTTTGTAATGCACAATTAACGAGCATTGTTCAGCTTGTTCCGAAGTATGGTTGCACACCCGAATTAAGGTGTCAATAACGTGGTCAAAAGTATTGACATCGTCATTATACATTACGATTTCACTATCAAATGAAACGCTTTCCTTCAATTCTACTTTTTCGCGAACTTTTTCTTTTGTACTCATAGCTTTTGAATTTATGAACTTACAGCTACTAATTTACATATTTTAATGATACCCAATTGTTTCTTTCAAACTTTTTAACATACGTTAATCCTTTTTCGGTGCACGAAGCATCAATAAATGGAATGTCTTCATTGTAAAATCCACTCAACAGCAAGATTCCGTTTTTATTCAAACAGTCCACATAACTTTGCATGTCGTTCAACAAGATATTGCGGTTGATATTGGCGATAATCACATCGTATTGTTTTCCTTTCAATAAAGCTGCTTCTCCTTCGTAAACGGTAATTTGACTGCAATTATTGCGTTCTACATTTTCAATAGAATTGAGGTAACACCAATTGTCAATGTCAATGGCATCAATAGGTTGCGCGCCTTTCATTTCGGCTAAAATAGCTAAAATGGCTGTACCGCATCCCATATCCAACGTCTTTTTTCCAGCTACATCGGTTTCCAATAAATGCTGAATCATCATGTGGGTGGTTTCGTGGTGTCCAGTTCCGAAACTCATTTTTGGTTCGATTACAATGTCGTATTCGGCTTCTGTTTTGGGATGAAATGGAGCACGGACATGGCAAATTCCATCAACTTCAATGGCTTCAAAATTCTTTTCCCATTCTTCATTCCAATTCACTTGCTCGATTTCTTCAATGGTATAGGAAACCACAAATTCTGGGGAGTTAAGAATGTGTAAATCTTCCAAGATATTCTCGGTCCAGAATTGCTTTTGAATATAGGCTACCACTCCAAAGTCGCTTTCAATAAAGCTTTCAAAAGGCAATTCTCCTAATTCAGCAACTAATATTTCCGATCCTAATTCTTTTGGTTCCACCTTAAAATGGAATCCTAAATATATGTTTGACATGTTATTTATTTGTTTTTTTACCACTAAACGAATAAAGATTTAACCGCAAAGGGCGCAAAATTTTACGCAAAGTTCACAAAGTTTTTTCACCACAAAAGGCACATTAGAAAAGCAAAAGTTACAAAGGTTTTTTTGCCACGAATTATACGAATTATCTCGAATTTTTAATCTGTGTGAATCTGTGTAATCTGTGTTATTTTCAGTCTATAATCTATCTGTCTATTATCTTTTAGTCTTTTTAAATCGCATTTACAATCGCTGCAAAATCTTCTGCTTTCAAAGCGGCACCACCTATTAATCCTCCATCAACATCAGGCTTAGAGAAAATTTCTTTGGCATTATCTGGTTTAACGCTTCCTCCATAAAGTATAGAAACATTTTCGGCAACATCGCTTCCAAAAGCTTTTCGTACTGTTTCTCTAATGAATTCATGCATTTCTTGTGCTTGTTCTGGACTTGCAGTTTCCCCAGTTCCAATAGCCCAAACAGGTTCGTAAGCCAAGACGATATTTTCCCAAGAAGCCGCTTGAATATGAAACAAACCATCTCTCAATTGGTTTTCAACGATATTAAAGTGATTTCCCGATTGACGGTCTTTCAATTCTTCGCCAAAGCAAAAAATAGCGGTCATATTGTGTTTTAGTGCAGTATCCACTTTAAAAGCGATCATTGCATCGGTTTCGTAAAAAATCGCACGACGCTCAGAATGTCCAAGAATTACAGTATTTACTCCAATACTTTGAAGCATATCTGCAGAGATTTCACCTGTATAAGCACCGCTTTCCGCTTGGTGCATGTTTTGTGCAGCCACTCCAATATTAGTATATTCCAAATGATTTACAGCCGATGATAAATTTACAAATGTAGGTGCAACAATAATTTGAACTTCCTTATCTGTTGGTAATTTATCGATTAATTCGTTCAATAAATCTTCCGTTTCCTCTGCATTTTTATGCATCTTCCAGTTTCCTGCTACAATTTTAGTTCTCATTATGTGTTTTTTAATTATGAATTATAAGTTATGAATTATGAGTTATGGCTCATCACCGCAATTTCTACTTTCGACATTAAGTCTTTCGACATTTGACTTTTTATCTTACTTCTTTCAACGTTTTCTGAATCAATTCAAAATCCGTTTCAATGGCTCGGTACAAGCTTATTCCTCCTTTTTTGTTGACAATGATGTATCTCGGAATCCAATCTAAATCAATGGACTTACCGAAAGAACCTTTCATTCCGTCTTTAATTAAAAAGTGTTCGCCTTTTAATTCGTGCTTTTCAATTCCTTCTTTCCACTTGTCAGCAGTTTTATCGCAAGATAAAAACAGGTAAACTACATCAGGATTATTCGCTTGCAATTCTTTAATTTTCGGCATTGCTTTCACACAGTCGCCACACCACGAAGCCCAACATTCCAATACAATTGTTTTGCCTTTGTGTTTTTCTAAAATGGATTGAAAAGTGACATCTGAACCATCCAATGCAACTAAGGTTTCAGCCAACGCTTCTTTTGAAAACGATTTTTTTTGCGCATTGGAACAAGAAAAGGAAACTACGGCAACTAATAAAGCAAGTATTTTTTTCATTATTGGGGTTTTTTATTTATGTTAAAACGTTTATTTGTATTATTGTTTAATCGTTTAACCGATTAAACAGTTAACCGATTAACCGATTAAACTTTTTTATTTGCTTTTCAGCGCAGAATAGGGTTTTTGAATCATTGCTTTGAATTCTACCGCATTGAATTTATTATCGGTAATGCCGAAATAGTATTTTATCTCGTTTCCATTCCATAAATATTTCACGCCTGGGGTATCTTTTCCAGTTCCTAAAGCATTCCAAAACGGAATGATTTCGATGATTTTATATGGATATTCAGCCCCTGCAAATTTGAAAAATTCGGGAATTAAATCAGCTTCTTCGTTCATAAAAATGATTTTAATTTCAGGGAAGTTTTTGATTTTCGACTTCATTTCTGTCAGTTCTTTTGCCTCAGCTCTACAGTGATCACAGCCTGGAACAAAGAAGCAAAGTATTTTTTTACCCTTGTCAATCGATGAAAAATACGAAGAATAACCCGATTTTTTTTGCAAAGGTTCGTCTTTGATTTCAGCGACTACTTTTTTCAAAGTGTCTGTTTTTACCGTTTTCACAATCGAATCTGATTTTACGGGAACAACTGTTTCTATTGGCGTTGCTTCTTCAGGTTCTGTTCCTGTAACATCTACAAAATTTGATTTGGCTTGAATTGGTGCCAACATAAATAATAGTAATATAAATGCCAAAGTAGTCGTTGATAACACCCAAAAATTGCTTTTGCTTTCGTCTTTTTTAGGCATTACTTTCAATAAAATAACCAAAAGCACCATCGCAACAATATTTTTCAGAATGGCTTGAACAGGCGTCATTGGTAACAAACTTCCAAAACAACCACAGTTTCCTAAGTTGCCACCATCTTGAAAAGTAACAATGCTGAGGTGCGTTGTAAATACAGCCAACATCAATATAGTAGCTGGGATTAACAATTTTCTTAGGTAATGCTTTTGCAAAATTAATACGCCCAAGGCAAATTCTATTCCGATTAAAATTCGAGAAAAATAGGAAGCGACATCTCCAGAAAACCCTAACGGATACAGTTGTTTTACTTCAAAAGTAGAGATGGCAAAATACGGAGACGGGTATAATTTTGCCACAGCCGATAATAAAAACAAGAATGCAATACTGCTTCGAATTGCTATTGGAACATATTTTTCACGAGTAGTCATGAGCGATTATTTAGTATTATTTATGAAATTCCATCAAAATCAAAGCGAAAATAGCGTAGTTAATCATGTCTTGATAATTCGCATCAATTCCTTCTGAAACCAAGGTTTTACCTTTGTTATCTTCAATTTGTTTTACACGAAGTAATTTCTGCAAAATCAAATC
>CANIFM010000204.1 GCA_947466955.1 Bacteroidota bacterium | reverse complement strand
TTTAGCCCCGATTACTTCACTATACTTTTATTTTAATTGGAGTTCAGTGAATTTCATTTGAGGCGGTATCCTCGCAGCGAAGCGAAGAGATATAGCCGAAAGCGGGAATTGCAATTCCAAATACAAGAGGACAATTCGCTCCAAAATATTGAATAATATATGGGAAGTTTGGTTATGAGTTTTGACTTTCGACATATTTTTTTAAGTACTATTTATAAAAATAACTATTTTTGCAGTCTAAATAGTTAGCGATGCCAGAGAATAAATACAAAATAGCGGTTATTCAATTGAATTTGAATGATGTTGCGGAGAACAACCTTAAAAAATGTTTGTCTTGGGTTCGTGAGGCTGCAAAAATGGGTGCCGAGGTTATTTCGTTGCCGGAGTTGTACAGCAGTCATTATTTTTGTCAAAGTGAAGATGTTGATAATTTTGCTTTGGCAGAGCCACTTTACAGTACTTCGTTTGTAGCTTTTAGTGCATTGGCAATGGAATTGGGCGTGGTAATTATTGTTCCGTTTTTCGAGAAAAGAATGGCTGGAATTTACCATAATAGCGCTTATATTATTGATACTGACGGTTCGGAAGCAGGATTGTACCGCAAAATGCACATTCCAGATGATCCTCATTTTTATGAAAAATTCTATTTTACGCCTGGTGACTTGGGTTTCAAAGCTTTTCCAACGAATAAAGGAAAAATTGGAACGCTAATTTGTTGGGATCAATGGTTTCCTGAAGCAGCCAGATTGACGGCTTTGCAAGGGGCTGAAGTGTTGTTTTATCCAACAGCTATTGGTTGGCATCCGTTGGAAAAAGAGCAATATGGCGAAAATCAGCACGGTGCTTGGATGAATGTTATGAAGGGGCACGCTGTTGCAAATGGCGTTTATGTTGCTGCTGCGAACAGAATTGGATTAGAACAATACTTGCCAAATACTTCGGGAATTCAATTTTGGGGTTCTTCGTTTATTGCTGGACCACAGGGTGAAATATTGGCGCAAGCCTCGCACGATAAAGAAGAAATTTTGATTGCAGAAGTGGATTTGGATTTACAAGAAAATGTGCGTCAGAATTGGCCATTTCTTCGAGACAGACGAATTGATGCATTTGGGGATCTTACTAAAAGAGCCATCGACTAATGACAAATTCAAGAAGATTTCCAGCAGAATGGGAAAACCAACAAGGAATTTTGCTTTGTTTTCCCCATAATGGTAATGATTGGCCAGGAAAATACGGTGCCATTCAATGGGCTTTTGTAGAATTTATTAAAAAAGTTGCCACTTTTGAAGAAGTAGTTTTAGTTGTTGCCGATGAAAATTTGAAAGCAAAAGTTGTTGGAATGCTTGAAATTGCGGAAGTTAATTTGAAAGCAGTTTCATTTATCATTCATAAAACCAATAGAAGTTGGATGCGCGATTCAGGTCCAATTATCGTGAAAAACGGTTCCAAGCGAGAAGCCTTGAACTTCAATTTTAACGGTTGGGCAAAATATAAAAACTTTCAATTGGATAAATTTGTTCCTTCAAAAGTAGCAACAGCATTGAAAATTCCATTAACGCAAGTTACTTACAACGGAAAACCAGTGATTGTAGAAGGTGGCGCTATTGAAACCAACGGAAAGGGAACGCTTATTACATCGGAAGAATGTTTGATGCATCCTACGATTCAGGTTCGAAATCCTGATTTCACAAAAGCAGATTACGAAGCTGTTTTTAAAGAATATCTTGGAATTACGAATTTTATCTGGTTGGGAAACGGAATTGAGGGCGACGATACGCACGGTCATATTGATGATTTGTGTCGTTTTGTAAATGAAAACACAGTGGTAACTATTGTTGAATCGGATGTAAAAGACAGCAACTATAAACCTTTGCAAGACAACTTAAAACGATTGCAAAACGCAAAATTAGAAGATGGAAAACCATTGAATATTATTGAATTGCCAATGCCGAAACGAATTGTTTTTGATGGATTGGTTTTGCCAGCGAGTTATGCGAACTTCTTGATTTTGAACAACTGTGTTTTGGTTCCTACTTTCAATGATGCTAAGGATAGAATTGCTTTGAATATTTTAGCAGAATGTTTCCCGAATAGAGAAATCATCGGAATTAATGCTATTGATTTGATTTGGGGATTTGGAACATTGCATTGTTTGAGTCAGCAAATACCTTCTTGAAATAAACCAAGAATTAAAGTCTGCAAGGTTAAAAAATAATTTAACCGCAAATTCGCAAATTAATAAATTGAAGCTAACCTATAAAAATTGAAAAAAAAATTTGCGCCCCGAGACCAAAGGTCGAACAGACGAAGTAATTTGCGATAAAATTTTTGCCACGAATTACACAAATTATCACGAATTCTATCAGTTAAAAATTTGAATTGCACTGATTTTTATAGTTTTTAATTGAATTTGTGACTTGAACGAAGTGAATGAAACTTTATTGTTTTTGGTGTAAATTAGTGTAATTCGGGGCTACCTTTTTTTAAATAATTGCAAAACTCACACTATTTACGGTAGAACCATATATTTCATAAAAAAAACACCAACTTTTCAGTTGGTGTTTCTATTTGAATTAATAATTAAAATCTTATTTATCTTTAGTAAACAGAATTGTTTGCCCGTTAATTAACAAATTAAATTCGCTTTTACTTTCGTTAAATTGAATTGTTAAACCTGCTTGGTCAAACGTGAATTTATCTTTACCAGCAGCTGTTAAAGGTAATTTTGGTTGCCCAGTTGCATTGGCTACAAGTGAACCGTCTTCTTCTGTGAAATTAATTTTAATAGGCATCATTGCACTTGAAAAGTTTCCTAAGTAAGAATCTAAAATTACATCTTTTTCTAATTCTCCTTTATCAGCACTCCAAACATTATTGGCACTATTTACGTCAGGAAAAACGTGGTCTGGATCTAAAGTGATGGTTTCAATTTCTTCAGTAGAATTACTTTTGAAAGACCAATCTGTATTTTTCTGCCAGATTTCGACAGGTAATTTTATGCGAGAAACGGTTCCGCTTTTAAATTTAATATCTAAAACAACAGGAAGTGCCATTTTTTCAAGGTTTTCAATAGAAATAACAGCGCCTAATTGCGGGTTGTTTTTCACATATTTAACCTTCGTAATTGCTTGGTCAAAACGCCAATTGTTTACAAACCAACCTCTCCAAAACCAGTTTAAATCTTCACCAGCAACGTTTTCAATAGTTCTGAAAAAGTCGTCTGGCGTTGGATGTTTGAATGCCCAACGTGCTACGTAGGTTTTGAAAGCAGTATCAAAACGTTCTTTTCCAAGAATTTGTTCTCTTAACATAACTAAACCTGATGATGGTTTGTAATATCCTAATATTCCCATATTTGCTTCTTTAAAACCATCAGGCGCAGTCATAATTGGCTCAATTGAAGGTTTTGTAAAGGCTTCAGACATTTGGTGCATATCAGTAACAGGCGATTTATATTCCCCATTATTGAAATCAACAGAACTCAAAGAATTTATAAAAGTATTAAAACCTTCGTCCATCCAAGCAAATAAACGCTCGTTAGAACCCACAATCATTGGAAACCAGATGTGTCCAAATTCGTGATCCGTAACTCCCCATAATTCTTCTCCTTTTGATTCCCAACCACAGAAAACGATTCCAGGATATTCCATTCCACCCTCATTTCCAGCAACATTTGTAGCTGCAGGATAAGGATATTCAAACCATCTTTTCGAGTAATTTTCAATAGATGATTTTGTGTATTCAGTAGAACGTCCCCAAGCAGAATTACCATCGCTTTCAACTGGATAAGCAGATATTGCAAGCGATTTTTTGCCACTTGGCAAGTTAATTTTAGCCGCATCAATTATGAAAGCAGGTGACGATGCAAAGGAAACATCTCGAGAATTTTTAATTTTAAAATGCCAGTTTAATGTTGGCTTAACCAATGGTTTTGAAACTGCGTTTGCAACATCTTCCGCAGAACGAATTACAACCGTTTTATCACTATTTGCAGCTTCCGCCCAAAGTTTTTGTTGTGCAACAGAATAGACTTCTTTTGGGTTTACTAATTCTCCAGAACAAACTACAACGTGATTTGAAGGTGCCGTAATTGTTACATCGAAATCACCGTATTCTAAATAAAATTCTCCGGCTCCTTGATACGGAAGTGTGTTCCAACCTCTTACATCATCATAAACACACATTCTTGGATACCATTGTGCAATTGTGAAAATTTTACCGTTTTTAGTATCTAAAACACCCGTTCTGTCCGAACCGTATTTTGGTGAAATATAGGAAAACTCGATTTTTACTTTCAATGAAGCTCCGTTAGCATTCAAATCTTGAGGAAGAACGATTTTCATTCTTGTATCATTGATTTCAAATTTCGCTTCTTTTTCAACTGATTTTCCACCAGTTACAGAAACGATTTTAACGGATTTAATTTTGTGACCACCATCAAATTTTTCGCCTCTTGCACCGTTACGACTACCATTTACAGGAATTACAGCATTTCCACGAGAATCCGTTTTGAATAGATTTTGATCTACATTCATCCATAAAAAAGACAATTTATCTGGACTATTATTGGTATAGGTTAAAGTTTCGGTACCAATAATTTCACTTGTTTTATCATTCA
>CANIFM010000203.1 GCA_947466955.1 Bacteroidota bacterium | reverse complement strand
GTTTCATAATAATTTGGTTTTAAAATAGATTAATTCGTGTAAATCGATTTAATGTAAATGAATTAAACTACATCGATTTAGATTACAAATTAAATGATAGTTTTTAAACCCAAAGTTCAAAATTGGGTGTATAAAAGTCCTGATATTAAATTTTAAATCATTAGAATAGGCGTTCATTATGTAATAATAACAATTCTCAAATTAAATTATGCATATTAATTTCAAACCCATTGGCTACAATTAAATTATATGTTTATTAATTAGCATTAATAGTTGGGGTAAGCTATTTCAGGACAATACAAATAGTAAACATATCAGGTTTTGTCCTAAGAAGGTCTAAAAAGTTTTAATATTTGCCATAAAGGTTCTATGGTCTTTGCATTTTTTTTTGGCAAACTATTAAAACAAAAAAGACCTCACATTGCTGTGAAGTCTTTTAATTTAAGTGGTCCCACTTGGAATCGAACCAAGCACCTACTGATTATGAGTCAGTTGCTCTAACCGAATGAGCTATAGGACCTTTATTGAGGTGCAATAGTACTACTATTTTTGATTTTCTGCAACTATTTTTTTAAAATTCCTTTGTTTATTGTCTTTGCAGAAGATTAAAAGCTATTTAAAGTAGTGAAATTTAACTATTCCACAAACCCTGTAAGTTTAAATTTTTCTGAGTTAACTACATAATCTTTAAATTTACAGATTTTAACTATCAGGAAATCTAACACCTTATAAATGAATTTGTATTACATCTTTTAATTTGGTAGTAAAACTGGCTGACAATTTCTCTTGCTTCATTTTCCACTGTCTTCCCATTGATTGACTTGCAAACCTAACTTTTGTTTGACCAATACTCTTGTTCAATTTGTCAACAACACTCATAAGCGGTTGGTGTTTTGGATTAGAAGCACTAAACAAAGACAATTGTGTTTCATTATTAGGTGTCAAACCCATAACAATCACACCTGCTTTCTTGTAATGATATCCTTCTTTAAATATTTGATTCAATCCAATTTGTGCATAATGGTTCAGTTCAATAGTTGAATTGGTAGGAAAATCAGTCTTAATTACGATATTTCTTGAATATTGTGGTTGGTCTTTTCTGAATCCATTAGTATGTACAAAAACCATAACCATATTACAATGACTATTCTGTCTGCGTAACTTCTCTGCACACGATGCTGTAAATGTTGCTACACGTTCTGAAATATCTTCTATTTTTGTGTGCATCTTATCAAAAGAACGAGTTGTTGCAATCATTTTCTTGTCTTTCGCAACTTCAAGATTTAAAGTTGGTTTTCCTTGGAGTTCATGTTTTAATCGTAATCCAACTACAGACATTTCTCTGCGAACCCACTCATCAGTCAATTGTGTAAACTGAAATGCATTGGTCACTTTGCTATTCTGCAATCTCTTAGCGTGTTTTCTACCAATCCCCCAAACATCCTCAATCTTAGTCCATTTAAGTGCTTTGATGCGTTTCTCTTCTGTATCAATTATATACACGCTTTTTGTTTTCTCTGGGAACTTTTTAGCAATTTTATTGGCAACTTTTGCAAGTGCTTTTGTTGGAGCAAATCCAACGCTGATAGGAATTCCAGTTCCTTTGGTAACGCTACGTTGAATTGTAATACCATATTCCTGCAAATCAAACTTTTCAAATCCTTGAAACTTCAAAAATGCTTCGTCAATACTGTAAACTTCAATGTCAGGACTAAATGTTGAAAGAATATTCATTACCCTACTGCTCATATCGCCATACAAAGCATAATTTGATGAAAATACAAATACATTATTATCTTCAAAAAGTTTCTTGTATTCAAAAGCAGGTGCGCCCATTGGCACTCCAAGTACTTTTGCTTCATTAGAACGCGCAATAACACAACCATCATTATTAGAAAGTATTACTACTGGTTTTCCAATTAAATGTGGTTCAAATACTCTTTGACAAGAGGCATAAAAGTTGTTACAATCTACTAGTGCAAACATTAGAATTTTTTAATTGATGCGGTAACAATTCCCCAGATTAGCAATTCATTATCAGATGTCACTTTGATAGGTTTAAAATCTTCGTTTTCTGCAATCAACCAAACTGTATCTTTTTCAATTTTAATACGTTTTACTGTAAATGCTCCATCAATCTGACATACTGCAATTTTATCATTTTGTGGTTCTAAACTCTTATCAATAATAAGCAAGTCTCCATCAAATATTCCTGCATTAACCATAGAATTTCCTTTCACTTTTGCAAAGAATGTAGTATCGCGATTTTTGATGTATTCCTTATTAATGTCAATACTGATTTCAATAAAATCATCAGCAGGAGAAGGAAAACCTGCTCTTAATCCTGCGTCAATATAGGGCAACTCCATTTCTGTAGAAAAATCAGGTATATAAAATTCCAATGTAGGTGTAATATGGGTACTGCGTAATTTCATCATTTTACAAAATTACATAAGTAAGAAGGTGTTTTAAAATCTTTTACTAAAAATAGTTATCAACTAATTGGATTTGTCTTATTGAATTTCAAAATAATATGTGGTATTATCGTGAAAAATAATGTTTAACAAAGCAAGCAACTTTTAGAATATAATAAAAAAACTGCCCAATTTCTTGAGCAGTTTCTGAATTTAAGCGTTATTTTCTTTAATTCTATCTTTAATTTTTTGTTCTAATTCATCTGCCATTTCAGGATTGTCTTTGATTAACGATTTCACCGCATCGCGACCTTGTCCTAATTTGGTTTCGCCATAACTGAACCAAGAACCTGCTTTTTTGATAATTTCAAATTCAACGGCCAAATCTAATATTTCGCCAGTTTTAGAAATTCCTTCACCGTACATAATATCAAATTCTGCAACTTTGAAAGGTGGTGCCACTTTATTTTTAACGACTTTCACTTTTGTTCTGTTTCCAATAACATTATCGCCATCTTTTATTTGTGTAGAACGACGAATGTCCAAACGAACTGAAGCATAAAATTTCAATGCGTTTCCACCAGTTGTTGTTTCTGGATTACCAAACATAACCCCAATTTTCTCTCTCAACTGATTGATAAAGAATACCGTACAATTTGTTTTACTAATAGTTCCAGTTAATTTTCTCAAGGCTTGAGACATCAAACGGGCGTGTAATCCCATTTTAGAATCACCCATTTCGCCTTCAATTTCACTTTTTGGTGTCAAAGCGGCAACAGAGTCAATTACTACAATATCAATTGCGCCAGAACGAATTAAATTCTCGGCAATTTCAAGTGCTTGTTCCCCATTATCAGGTTGCGAAATGATTAAATTTTCAATATCAACGCCTAATTTTTCTGCATAATTTCTATCAAAAGCGTGTTCCGCATCAATAAAAGCTGCAATTCCACCAGCCTTTTGAGCTTCTGCAATTGCGTGCAAGGTTAGGGTTGTTTTTCCTGAAGATTCTGGGCCGTATATTTCAATAACTCTTCCTCTTGGATAACCGTTTACGCCTAATGCTAAATCGAGTCCTAATGAACCTGAAGAGATGGTTTCCACTTCTTCAACGGCTTTATCGCCCATTTTCATTACGGTTCCCTTTCCGTAGGTTTTATCTAATTTATCTAATGTAAGTTGAAGGGCTTTTAACTTGGCTTCTTTTTCTGGATTTGCTTTTTCTTTGTCCGAACTCATCTTTGCTTTCATTTAGTTTCACTTATTTTTAGTAAAAATAGTTCTTTTTTCCGAAGTTCCAAGAAGTGTTTTAATAAAGAATTTTGTCTTTGTAAAAAAAACCACTACAAAATAAATATTTCGTACTTTTGACCGCAATTTCACAGCAATGGAAAAAATAATATCGTATCCAATATCTATAATTAGCTTACTCTTGTTTTTGCTAACAATAGTTATTTTTCATCCCATTCAGTGGATTTGTTTCAATTTATTTGGATACCAAGCCCATAAAAAAAGTGTCGATTATCTCAATTTTATACTTTTGCGAATTGGACACTTATTAGGAACTCGCTATAAAATTGAAAATAGAGAATCCATTCCCGAAGGAGTTCCAATAATTTTTGTGGCAAATCATCAGAGTTTATACGACATCATCGGAATAATATGGTTTTTGAGAAAATTCCATCCTAAATTTGTAAGTAAGAAAGAATTGGGCAAAGGAATTCCGAGTATTTCCTATAATTTAAATCACGGAGGTTCTGTATTAATTGATAGAAATGATCCAAAACAGGCTATTTCAGTCATTAAAGAATTATCACAATATATTGAAAAAACAAATCGTTCAGCGGTAATTTTCCCTGAAGGAACACGATCTAAAACTGGAAAACCGAAAGAATTTGCGAAAAGCGGCTTAAAAATTCTTTGTAAATACGCTCCGTCTGCATTTGTTGTTCCAATAACGATTAACAATTCATGGAAATTTGTTAAATTTGGCTTTTTGCCGTATGGTCTTGGAAATCGAATTACCTTTACCGTTCATAATGCAATATCTGTAAAGGATTCCGACATTGAGGATTTATCAAATAAAGTAGAAGAAATTATAATTAAAAGCATAAAACATAAATAAATTGATTTTACAGTTTTGAGGAATTGAAACTATAAAATCCAAACCTAAATTAATTATGTCAATAAAAAACATGCGTCTTGAAGTGATGCAATTTCTTGAAAAAAATGTCGATACTTTTGTCGATCAATATTTAATTCCTG
>CANIFM010000202.1 GCA_947466955.1 Bacteroidota bacterium | reverse complement strand
GAGGTATTAATTATAGACTAATAGTATCAAATTATAGATTACTCAAAGTAATGTTGATCGAGATATTAGGAAATCCACAAAATCCATTGATACAAAACTGTTAATATACTTCAAGAGGTGATAAATGGATAATTGTTTAATCGGGAATTTGTTGATTTGGAAAATCTAAAAGGTCTAATAATCTAAGTGGTCTGTTTCGCCTGTTTTGCTTGAGGGATTACTTCACTAGACTTTTATTTTAATTGGAGTTCCGTGAATTTCATTTGCAGCAGAAATCCTTTGTGGAACCAAGTGGAGCAAAGATTGTATCGGAATGCACGACCTAGTTTACTACAGATTGCATCGCAGCTCGCAATGTTCTAAACGAGGGCACGACCAAAGAAAAACCAAATGCAAATTGTAAGTGAAAATAATTTGGGTTTAAAACTACAAACCAAGTATATTTACATAAATTAACTTTTAAGGAAAAAGTTGCATTTAGAACTTGAATCGACGACACATAAAATGACAAATCCTACTTTTTTAGATAAAATTGCACAAGTACTAATTGCTGATTTTTCAGATAATCTAACCAATACAATTGTCGTTTTACCAAATAAACGCGCCAAAATATTCTTGATTGAAGCCCTAAAAAAGCAAGTTCAAAACAATATACTTTCTCCAGAAATTATAAGTATTGAAGATTTTATTCAAGATATTTCTGGAATAAGAACTATTGATCCAATAGAATTGGTTTTTGAATTCTATGAAGTGTATCTTTCGATAACGGATGTTAAAAACCAACAATCATTTGAACTTTTTGCCAATTGGGCGAAAATGCTATTGCAAGATTTCAATGAAATTGACCGTTATTTATTAGACCCAAATCATGTGCTTTCCTATTTAAAAGACATTGAAGACATTAAAAAATGGGGAATTGAGGTGGAAAATAAAACCAAGTTACTAGAAAATTATATCGATTTTTGGAAATTATTACCTCATTATTATCAAACACTTTATGCCCATTTGTTGAAAAACGGAATAGGGTATCAAGGATTAATTTATCGGGAAGCGGTTAATAATTTGAATTCTTTTTCTAAATCAGTAACCGATAAAAAGTATGTTTTTGCGGGGTTTAATGCCTTAAATGCTGCCGAGGAAAAAATAGTGCAACATTTGATAGTAGCCAATCAAGCTAAAATATATTGGGATATTGACCAAACGTTTTTAAATGACTCCTATCACGATGCAGGATTGTTTGTACGACGTTTTAAGGAAAGTTGGAAACATTATAAATCAAATCCTTTTGAGTGGATTGTGAATGATTTTTCGGAGCCAAAAACAATTCAGGTCATTGGTACGCCAAAAACTATTGGTCAAGCCAAAATTACAGGAAGTATTATAGAAAAAATAATTGAGGAAAACCCATCTGCAACTCTTGACAAAGTAGCGGTTGTTTTGGGAGATGAAAATATGCTTGTTCCGCTCTTATATTCGCTTCCAGCAACTGTTGGTACATTGAATATTACGATGGGATATTCAAGCAAGAACAATCCAGCACAGATTTTAATTGCAAAATTATTCAAAATGCACACTAATGCTTTGTCGAGAAATGCGAAGAATTATGTGTTTTATTACAAAGATGTTTTGGATATTTTGACGCATCCTTTGGTAGAACCTTATTCCAAAACAAGTGCTTTGGTAAATACAATTAATCAATACAATTATACTTTTATTACGCATCAAAAATTGATGGATTTGAATCCAAATCCAAGTGATTTATTTGTTTTGTTATTTGGAAAATGGGAAGAAGGTTCGTTAAAAGTTTTAGCTTCTTTATCGCAATTATTGCAAACTATAAAAGCCAATTTGAGTAATGATAGTGAAGATGAAAAAATTACAAAAGCATTTGTCTTTTCAATTTTTAAAGTAATTAATAAGTTGATAAATTACTATTCCAAACACAATCATATTGATAAAATCGATACGCTTCACGCAATTTACAAACAAGTAATTGATTTGGCTGAGGTTTCTTTTGAGGGAGAACCTTTGAATGGTTTACAGATTATGGGTGTTTTAGAAAGTCGTGTTTTAGATTTTGAAACCGTAATTATAACTTCAATGAATGAGGGGAAATTACCCGCAGGAAAATCACAGAATTCGTTTATTCCTTATGATGTAAAACGAGAATTGGGATTACCTACTTTCAAAGAAAAAGACGCTATCTATACCTATCATTTCTATCATTTGTTGCAACGTGCAAAAAATATTTACTTGCTTTATAACACCGAAAGTGAAGGTTTAGATGCAGGTGAAAAAAGCCGATTCATCACGCAATTAGAAGTCGAAAAGCAAGACAAACATATTCTTACGCACGAAATTTATAATGCTGTTCTTCCAGAAAAAGCCTATCAACCCATGGTAATTCCCAAGTCGGAATCGGTGATGGAACGCTTGAAAGAAATTGCCGAAAAAGGTTTTTCTCCATCTGCGTTGACGAGTTATATTCGGAATCCAATTCAGTTTTATTTTCAAAAGATTTTGAGAATTAAAGAGGTCGAAGAAGTGGAAGAAAATATTGCATTGAACACGTTGGGAACCATAATTCACGAAACATTAAAAGCGTTATACGAGCCATTTATCGGTAAATTCATTTCTGAAACTGATATTTTAAACTGCTTTAAGCTAATTGATTCTGAGGTTTTGAAGCAATTTAAAGTGGTTTATAAAGAAGGTGAAATAAAAAAAGGGAGGAATCTTTTGGCTTTTGAAGTCGCCAAGCGGAATGTTTTTAATTTCTTGAAAGTTGAATTAGAATGTGTTAAAAACGGAGATGCTATTAAAATTTTAGCGTTAGAAAAAACATACGAAGAAACCTTAATTCATCCCGATTTACCTTTCCCAGTTTTGATAAAAGGAAACGTTGACCGTATTGAGAAGCGCAACGGAATCATTAGAATTATTGATTATAAAACAGGAAAAGTCGAAAAAGGAAATGTTAGTTTGTCAACTTGGATCGGACTTACTGATGATATAAAAAACGATAAAATAATTCAGGTTTTGGCCTACGCTTTTATGTATGAAAAATTAGCATTAGACCAACCGATGGAAGCGGGAATTATCTCTTTCAAGAACTTAAAAGCTGGTTTTATGCCTTTTAACTTTAAAGTGGGGAAAGAGGTTTATACAATAATTAATAAAGAAACCTTGAAGGATTATTTAGAACAAATTGTTGTTTTATTACGGGAGATATTGGATGAGAATATTCCGTTTGAGGAGAAAGTTTAGGTTTTTTCACCACAAAAGGATTCTTTTGTGGTAAAATTTAAATCCTTTTAAAAAACTCTAATAAAACCGTCCCTAATCCCTCCCTATTTTCAATGTGACTCATGTGTCCGTCAGGGAAAGTTATTAATTCTACATTGGTGTTTTCAATTTGGGATAAATTGTCTTTGTAAATTAAAACGCCATCTTTTTTTCCAAGAATCAGCAACTTTGGAAAACCACTTTCGTGCAAAATAAATTCTCGGTCTTTCCTGATTTTCATTCCTTCGAGTGAAGCTACAATTCCCTGTAAAGGGGTTTTCAAAGCTTCTAGTTTTACGTTTTCGATTTCTTTTTCAAGACGTTCTCGATTGTTTTCACTGAACAAATTGGCAATCGACAACCGAACAAAATTGACATAATTTTGTTTTACCGCTTTGATGGCACGATCTCGATTGTGTTTTCGCTCTGTACTATCTTCCTTGGATGTGGAGTTCAAAAGAACTAAACCTTTTATGGTTGCAGGATACAATTCGGCGAAAGCCAAAGCTACATAACCGCCCATTGAATGTCCAACAAAAATTGCTTTCCGAATCCGTAAATGTGACAAAACTGCTTTTACAATTTCAGCATTATTTTCCATAGAATGAACATATCCAAGACATTCGGTTGCTCCGTGACCCAATAAATCAATTGTAATTACTCGGTTTTTATTTGATAAAATTGGGGTCAATTCCTTCCACATTGTTTGGTTTTCCAAAAAACCGTGAAGTAAAACCACAGCAGATCCCTTCCCCGTATCGGAATAAGAAATTGTTGTGTTTTTGTAGTCGATTTGTTTCATTTTTATTGGTTTTTCAGCAAAAATAAGATTTAATTTTTTAAACCATATAAGGCATTTAAGGTCATTTAAGTTTTTCTTATAGGAACTTAAATGCCTTATATGGTAAAACAAAAACGGCTCACATTTCTGCAAACCGTCTATCCTCTATTTGTCTATTTTCTTTTATCTAAATCAAGAATTCATAATCGTTTCAATTTCTTCCACTTCAATCGGAATATTTCGCATTAAGTTAAAAGGTTCACCAGTTTCCTGAACGACCACATTATCTTCCAATCGAATTCCGAAACCTTCTGCTGGAATATAGATTCCTGGTTCAACAGTAAAAACCATATTGGCTTTCATAGGCTCGGTCAAAATTCCATAATCGTGCGTGTCTAATCCCATGTGGTGCGAAGTTCCGTGCATGAAATATTTTTTATACGCAGGCCATTCTGGGTTTTCATTTTGCACATCGGCTTTGTCAATTAATCCTAAACCAAGCAATTCGGAAGTCATTATTTTTCCAACTTCTAAATGATATTGTTTCCAAAGTGTTCCTGGTGTTAGCATTTTTGTAGCTTCATTTTTCACTCTCAAAACCGCATTGTAAACTGCTTTTTGTCTTTCGGAAAAACGTCCCGAAACGGGAATCATACGCGTCATATCGCTTGAATAATTGGCGTATTC
>CANIFM010000201.1 GCA_947466955.1 Bacteroidota bacterium | reverse complement strand
TTTTATGAAAAATTTTATTTTATTATGTTTTATGCTTGTAGCTTTAAATTTAAGTGCTCAAGATATTCTTAAACTTCACAACGGTTCAACTATTGAATGTAAAGTTAGTAGCACAGATGGTTCTGTTGTTACATTTATTTACAAAGGAGAAGAATTGTCGCAAAAAATATCTAAAATCGCAATCAATTCAATCAAATTTGCTTCTGGAAGAAATCAAGTTATTACAGAAAAAATTGACTTATCTGGTGAAGATGCTTTTCAAAAAGTAATCTTAACTAAAAACATGGATGATGTTGAAGGACTTACTAGAATTGGTGAAGTAAAAGGAAAAACTGCTTTTATCAGCTACAGATCTGGTGCCAACGCCGATAAAAAATCAGAAGAAAGATTGAAAGCTGATTGTTTGAAACTTGGTGGCGTTGTAGTTTTAGTTACTGAAGACAAAGATTACGCAGTTGGAAAAACGTATGAAAAAGGTTTAGGAAGTTCTCAAACTAGAATGGTTGGAGTAGCTTACAAATACTAAATAGTTATAATTTCAAAATAATATAAAGTTGTCAGAAATGGCAACTTTTTTTATGGAATAATAGTTCCCGTTTTTCCTTAAAAAGACTTAATTTTGCCAAATGACTGGACTCGTTTATAAATCTACTGGAAGTTGGTACACTGTAAAATCGGAACAAGGTGATTTTATAGAATGCCGTATGAAAGGGAAATTCCGAATCAAAGGAATTAAAAGCACCAACCCAATAGCGGTGGGCGACTGGGTAGATTATGAACTCGAAGAAACTTCTGATACTGTAACTGGTACGATTCATAATATTCACGACAGAAAGAATTATATCGTTCGGAAATCAGTGAATTTATCACATCAAATGCACATTATTGCCTCTAATATTGATAGAGTTTTTCTATTAATTACTATAAATAATCCGCCTACAACTACTAATTTTATCGATAGGTTTTTGGTAACTGCCGAAGCGTATGGAATTGAGACTATTTTGGTTTTTAATAAAATTGATACTTTTGACGAAGCTACATTAGACGAACAATTATATATGCAGCATATTTACCAAGAAATTGGGTATCAATGTTTGCGAGTTTCTTCTACAGAAATGAAAGGAATTGAGGCCTTGAAAGAACTTATGATTGGAAAAGTAAGTATGTTTTCGGGACATTCTGGCGTTGGAAAATCAACATTGGTAAATGCAATGGAGCCTAATTTACATTTGAAAACTAAGGTCATTTCTGAACAAAGTAAGCAAGGCCAACACACAACAACTTTTGCAGAAATGTATGATTTGAGTTTTGATGCAAGAATTATCGACACTCCTGGAATTAAAGGTTTTGGGATTGTAGATATGGAAAAAGAAGAAATTAGCGGTTATTTTCCAGAGTTTTTTAAGTTGAAAGACCAATGCCGATTTAATAATTGTTTGCATAAAGATGAGCCACATTGCGCTATAAAAGCAGCATTAGAAAAAGACGAAATTCCTTGGTCGCGCTATAAAAGTTACCTTAAAATATTAGAAGGTGATGAAGAAAATTTCAGAACTGATATTTATAATGAAGATAGAATTGCAAGTGATGAAACTAGGAATAAGTAATTTAATTATGAATGGTAAATGGTAAATTATGAATTATGGCAGATAATATAATTAAGTCAAAATCATTTAGTTTTGCTTTGAGAATTGTAAAATTATATCAATTTTTAAGTTCAGAAAAAAAAGAATTTGTTTTGAGTAAACAATTATTACGAAGTGGAACTTCAATTGGGGCTTTGGTTAGAGAATCTGAACACGCTGAAAGTAAACTAGATTTCATTCACAAACTTGCTATTGCTCAAAAAGAAGCTAATGAGAGTGATTATTGGTTAGAATTATTATTTCAGTCTGAATATTTAAATGAAACTCAATTTCAATCTTTAAATTCTGATATTGTTGAGATTAATAAAATACTAGCTTCTATAATTATTTCAACTAAAAATAACTTAAAAAAGTAATTATAGGTGTTCACGATAATTAACAATTCATCATTTATAATTCATAATTAATTTGAAAGTAATTTTACAAAGAGTTTCTTCTGCATCGGTAACTATTTCAGAAAAAATAGTAGCCCAAATTGGTAATGGACTTTTAGTTTTAGTTGGAATTGAAGATGCAGATAAACAAGAATACATTCATTGGCTTTGCCAAAAAATTGTAAACCTTCGCATTTTTGGAGATGAAAATGATGTTATGAATTTATCTGTAAAAGACATTCAAGGTGATATTATTGTAGTGAGCCAATTTACATTACACGCTAATACCAAAAAAGGAAATCGACCTTCCTATATAAAGGCATCAAAACCCGAAATTGCCATTCCACTATATGAGGATTTTGTTCAACAAATGGAATTAGAATTAGGCAAAAAAATCCAAACAGGAAAATTTGGTGCTGATATGAAAGTGGCGCTTGTTAATGATGGGCCGGTTACGATAATTATTGATAGTAAGAACAAGTAACACCCTATTTTATATTCTATTTTCATAACATTTCTTTATATTTGTTATAGATATTCATCGGTCTTTTAAAACCACTAAAATCTAAATTATGAGCAATATAAAATTATTTGAAGACAAAAAAGTAAGGTCGCTTTGGAACGAATCAGAAGAAGAATGGTATTTTTCAGTTGTTGATGTAATTCAGGTTTTGACGGATTCTATTAATCCTACAGATTATTTAAAGAAAATCAGAAAGCGCGATATTGAATTAGGAAACTACATAGGGACAAATTGTCCCCAGGTAACTATGTTGTCAAATGGTAAAAACCGTAAAACATTAGCTGGAAATTCAAAAGATATTTTTCGAATAGTACAATCTATTCCATCGCCAAAAGCAGAGCCATTCAAACTTTGGTTAGCCAAAGTAGGAAGTGAACGATTGGACGAAATTGCCGATCCCGAAAAAGGAATTGATAGATTGATGGAAACCTACCTCAAAAAAGGGTATTCCAAAGAATGGGTAAACCAGCGATTAAAAAGCATTGAAGTCCGAAAAGATTTAACGGATGAATGGGAAAATCGAGGCGTGAAAAAAGGACAAGAGTATGCAATTTTAACCGATGAAATCACAAAGGCTTGGAGCGGACTTTCGGTTAAAGAATATAAAAATCTTAAGGATTTAAAAAAAGAAAATCTTCGAGACAATATGTCAAATTTGGAACTGGTATTGAACATGCTTGCCGAAGCCACAACAACTGAAATCAGCAAAGAAAAAAAACCTAAAACCTTTTCTCAAAGTAAAACAATTGCCAATCAAGGTGGAACCATTGCGGGAAACACCAGAAAAGAAATTGAAGCCAAAACAGGCAAGAAAATAGTAAGTCCTGTTTCCACTAAAAAACTATTAAACACTAAAAATCAAGAAGAATGAACCTGAAAAACTCCCAACTCGAAGTTGACAATTGGATAAAAGAACACGGCGTTCGTTACTTTAACGAGCTTACAAATATGGTGCAACTTACAGAAGAAGTAGGGGAAGTTGCCCGAATTATAGCTCGTCGTTATGGCGAACAATCCGAAAAAGAATCAGACAAAAACAAAGACCTTGGCGAAGAACTTGCTGATGTAGTTTTTGTGGTTTTATGTCTCGCCAATCAAACAGGAATCGATTTGCAAGCTGCTTTTGATAAAAAAATGGATTTGAAATCTGTTCGTGACAAAGACAGGCATCATAATAATGAGAAACTTCATTAATTATGAATTTACTACTAAAATCTAAAGCCTTACATCTAAAGTCTGAAATTAAAATAACGGGTTCCAAATCGGAAACCAATCGGTTGTTATTGTTGCAAGCTTTATATCCAAATATTAGTTTAGAAAACACTTCTAATTCTGATGATTCAGAGGTTATGAGTTCTGCTTTGTCAACCAACCACCAACCACCAACCACCGCCAACCAAACAATTGACATTCACCACGCAGGAACAGCAATGCGTTTTTTAACTGCCTATTTTGCATCCCAAGAAAATAGAACCGTAACATTAACGGGTTCTTCAAGAATGAAAGAACGTCCAATTAAAATTTTGGTTGAAGCCCTGCAACAACTTGGTGCCAAAATTGATTATCTTGAAAACGACGGCTTTCCGCCAATAAAAATCACGGGTCAAAAACTCACAAACAACAAAGTTTCGCTTCCAGCAAATGTAAGTAGCCAATATATATCCGCACTTTTATTAATAGCGCCAAAACTTCAAAACGGTTTGGAATTGACATTAATAGGCGAAATTACTTCTGTTCCATATATCAAAATGACCTTGAATTTGCTTCAAGAAATTGGTGTTGAAACGGCATTCATTGGTAATATAATTATTGTAAATCCTAAAACCCAAAACCTAAAACCTCAATCAATAACTGTAGAATCCGATTGGAGTTCTGCATCTTATTTCTTTTCTATTCTTGCACTTTCAGAAGTTGGTTCGCAAATAACGCTCTCAAGTTACAAGCAAAATAGCTTGCAAGGCGATTCTGCTTTGGTAGAAATTTACAAAAAATTGGGCATTGAAACCCATTTCGATGGAAACAAAATGACATTGGTCAAACAACCCAATTTCAATCCCAACCCGAGCGATAGCGAACAGGCGAAGCAAACTTTAAACCTTGATTTAAATAATACGCCCGATATTGCACAAACCATTGTGGTTACTTGCCTTGGCTTAGGAATTGGATGCCATTTGACAGGATTACACACCCTAAAAATCAAAGAAACCGACCG
>CANIFM010000200.1 GCA_947466955.1 Bacteroidota bacterium | reverse complement strand
TTTCTATTTGCAAAGTTATCTAAATAACTATTAAATATTACGACTATGAATATAAATAAATTTACAATTAAATCGCAAGAAGCCATTCAACTTTCACAGCAAATGGCTCAAAGTTTTGGACAACAACAAATTGAGAACGAACACATTTTTAAGGCAATTTTTGAAGTCGATGAAAATGTTGCCCCTTTCATTTTGAAAAAACTAAATGTAAATGTGCCTTTATTTATTCAAATACTAGAAAGCACGATTCAGAGTTTTCCAAAAGTTTCTGGAGGCGAAATAATGCTTTCTAGAACTGCCAACACCACCTTAAATGAAGCGGAAATCATCGCTAAAAAAATGAATGATGAATTCGTTTCTATAGAACATTTGATACTGGCAATTTTTGGTTCAAAAAGTAAAGTTGCACAAATTCTAAAAGACCAAGGCGTTACCGATAAAGGACTTAAAGCCGCAATTGACGAATTACGAAAAGGAGAACGAGTAACTTCTGCGTCTGCTGAAGAAACGTACAATGCTTTGAATAAATATGCCAAAAACTTAAATGAACTAGCACAAAACGGAAAATTAGATCCTGTGATTGGTCGGGATGAAGAAATTCGTAGAGTATTGCAAATTTTAACGCGACGCACCAAAAACAATCCAATATTGGTGGGTGAACCAGGCGTTGGAAAAACTGCTATTGCCGAAGGATTAGCCCATAGAATTGTTGATGGCGATGTCCCGGAAAACCTGAAAGATAAAATCATTTTCTCTTTGGATATGGGCGCTTTAATTGCGGGTGCAAAATACAAAGGGGAATTTGAAGAACGATTAAAATCAGTGGTGAAAGAAGTTACGGCTGCCGAAGGAGACATTGTTTTGTTTATTGATGAAATTCATACCTTAATTGGTGCTGGAGGTGGCGAAGGTGCAATGGATGCGGCAAATATCTTGAAACCTGCTTTAGCAAGAGGCGAACTTCGAGCTATTGGGGCAACTACTTTAGACGAATATCAAAAATATTTTGAGAAAGACAAAGCGTTGGAACGCCGTTTTCAGAAAATTATGGTCGAAGAACCGGATACAGAAAGCGCCATTTCAATTTTGCGTGGAATCAAAGAAAAGTACGAAACGCATCATAAAGTTCAAATAAAAGATGAGGCTATTATTGCAGCTGTAGAATTATCGCAACGCTACATTACCAATCGTTTTTTGCCAGACAAAGCTATTGATTTAATTGACGAAGCAGCGTCTAAATTGCGAATGGAAATCAATTCAAAACCAGAGGAATTAGATGTTTTGGATCGAAAAATTATGCAATTAGAAATTGAAATTGAAGCCATAAAAAGAGAAAAAGACGAAAGTAAACTTCGGATTTTGGGAATGGATCTGGCAAATTTAAAAGAAGACCGAAACGAAATTTATGCCAAATGGAAATCTGAAAAAGATGTGGTGGACAACATTCAAAACATAAAAACAGAAATTGAAGATTTTAAATACGAGGCTGAACGTGCAGAACGCGAAGGCGATTATGGAAAAGTGGCTGAAATTCGCTATGGAAAAATAAAAGAAGCACAAGAACGATTGGACGTTTTTGTAAAACAATTACAGGAAAATCAATCCGGAACATCCTTGATAAAAGAAGAAGTTACTCGAGAAGATATTGCCGAAGTGGTCGCCAAATGGACTGGAATTCCTATTGTGAAAATGCTTCAAGGCGAACGAGAAAAACTATTAAAATTAGAAGCCGAATTGCACCGAAGAGTTGTAGGACAAGAAGAAGCCATTGAAGCGGTTAGTAATGCTGTTCGTAGAAGTCGCGCAGGATTGCAAGACATTAAGAAACCAATTGGAACGTTCTTATTCCTTGGTACAACTGGAGTTGGAAAAACAGAATTGGCGAAAGCTCTAGCAGAATATCTCTTTGACGATGAAAATTCAATGACCCGAATTGATATGAGCGAATACCAAGAACGCCACAGTGTGAGCCGTTTAGTGGGTGCGCCTCCAGGATATATTGGGTATGAAGAAGGCGGACAATTAACAGAAGCCGTTCGGAGAAAACCGTATTCTGTGATTTTATTAGATGAAATTGAAAAAGCGCATCCCGATACCTTTAATATCTTGTTGCAAGTTTTAGATGAAGGAAGATTGACGGACAACAAAGGGCGTTTGGCAGATTTCAAAAACACCATTATCATTATGACATCCAATATGGGAAGCGAAATAATTCAAGAGAAATTTGAAAATTTAAAAGGTGGAATTGAAGCTGCTACAGAAGTTGCAAAAATGGAAGTTTTGAATTTATTAAAACAAACAGTCCGACCTGAATTCATCAATAGAATTGACGAAATTGTAATGTTTACGCCACTTACAAATGATAAAATTAAAGAAATTGTGGGTTTCCAATTGAAATCAGTTATGAAAATGCTTGCCAAACAGCAAATAACTTTAGATGCTACTCCAGAAGCTATTAATTATTTAGCTGTAAAAGGCTACGACCCACAATTTGGAGCACGACCAGTAAAACGTGTCATTCAAAAAGAGGTTTTAAATGAATTATCAAAAGAAATTTTATCTGGTAAAATTGCCATTGACAGTATAATTTTATTAGATAGTTTCAACGGACAATTGGTCTTTAGAAACCAATCGGAATTGATAGAAAGTTAATATTAAATCCTATTATAAACGAAAATGAGTTTGACATATTGAAGTGTCAAACTCATTTTTATTTAATTAAATTACCACTATTTAATCAAATCCCTTAATGATTTCACCGTTTGGATGCACCACTAATCTTTTAGTTTTCTTATTTTTTTTGACTTTGAGGTTGTATTGTTTTTTAATAATATCCCCATCTTCCTGCGTATATAAAAATTGATCGTTTACAATTCGCCAACCAGGATATTTTTTATAAATTGAAAAAATTACGGCACTTGGAAGCTTCACATTATCGTAATTTTCAACAACACTGGTAAGCTTTCCATTTTCGTTGTACGTCGCTGCCAATGAGCCTTTTTCGGTTTCCATAGTTACCAAATACGACTCATATCCTTCATAATCTTTACCCAAATCATACGAAATGAATTTATCCTGAAGATACCTAACGTTTTGATCTGGATTTCTATCAGGTATGTAAATTGAAAAATCTTTTCCCGCAGCTTTAATAACAATTTCGGGCAGTTCCTCAGGCTTCATACTTTGATCATCAACTTCCCCCTTCTTAACTTGGGCATAAAAAGAAGTTGTTAAACTTAAAAATAACATTACCATTACTGTTTTCATAATTTCTAATTTTTAGTTATTAACTTTCAATAGTTAAATCAATTATAGTAGGAACACTTGAATTCTAATTCGTTACTATAATTCATTATAACCTATTGTTTTTCAATTAATTATATATAAAACGGAATCCTAATTATGTAAATTTATAACTTTATAGCGCACAAAATGGTTAATGCTTTCATTAGAAGTTGTTAAAATAGTCACGCTGTTTTTTGGAAGAAATCCCTTGAAACCAAATTTTTTTTTTTTGAAGCTCACGTTTCATTTTCAACTCACGATTCCACCCGCTATTCGCTATATCCACGCCCAAAAGCGTGGGATATCGCTGCTATCGGGGCTACTAATTCACGTATATATTTTCATAAGAACTTTTACAAAGTAGGGAAGGAATTGACTTTGTTGTAAAAGCGAGACGCTCGCACCCAATGTCATTAAGTTAAGAATAAATACCCTATAATTTTGTCATTTCGACGAAGAAGAAATCACATATCGAGAGCAACTTATGTGATTTCTCCCGTTGGTCGAAATGACAAAACATCCCTTAACTTAATGACATTGCGCTTGCACCAGTTTGGGAAATATTTCTAATGTGTTTTTTGTAAATCATAGCTCAAAGTCGGGAGACTTTGCGCAGCACATTGATCTTAATTAGAACACTTTGCGGAGCGGAGCCACGCCATTTCTTGAAACCGCTGTTATAAGCTGTTTTTATTTTTTGGTTAGTTTAGCTTTTAATTCTACTAAAGAGATTTGTTTTTGTTTATTAGTTATAGAACCAATAGCAATTTGCTTTTTTATGTCAGCTTTTAGCCAATAGTCTCCACAAATAGAAATAGAATAGTCCGTTATTTTTTCGTTTTTATGAGCGAATCCTTTAGAGCCGTCTGAACCTGTTTCAAATGCAATCACATAGAATTTTCCGACTTCAAATATTGAAAGATAAGGTCGGCATAAATTGCCAATATCACCCCAGACTATTACTTTCTTTCTTGTTTCTTTTCCTTTGTAAACTTCTATGATTTCAACTTCCATTGACATTGGTGTTTTTTCTTCATAAATATCTTTAAAAGTCAAATATTTTGTGACTTTTACTAATGCAATAAATTTTGTTGTTGGTGCAACAGTTAAAAATTCACCTTGAGAGTCGCAGTCACAAGCTAAAATTGTCTGTCCAATTGTTAAAAAGAATATTGTCAATAAAATTTTAAGTTCTTTCATAGTTGTGTTGTTCTAAAATAGCTTATAACTTGTATATATGTTCTACAAAGTAGCACTTATCAGCCCAAATTTGGGTAGATTGGCGAAGGTTTGTATCGCATTATCTCATTGTAAATGTAGTTTTAAATATTCAATAAAGGCTTTGTTTTCCAAAATATAAAAACAAGAAAATAATTAGTCCTTTAGCCCCGATTACTTCACTATACTTTTATTTTAATTGGAGTTCAGTGAATTTCATTTGAGGCGGTATCCTCGCAGCGAAGCGAAGAGATATAGCCGAAAGCGGGAATTGCAATTCCAAATACAAGAGGACAATTCGCTC
>CANIFM010000199.1 GCA_947466955.1 Bacteroidota bacterium | reverse complement strand
GGTTTTTATATTCAAAAACAAAGCAAATAATGTAATATTTTCATTACCTTTAAGTAGGCGTTAAATTCTTTACTATTTAAATTTAAAGAAGATGAAAATTGTAAAACATTCAGGTGATATTGTTGATTTCAATCCCGAAAAATTAAAAATTTCGCTTCTCAAATCTGGTGCAAATTCAGATGTTGTAAATGACATTCTAAAATCCATCAGAAAAGAATTATACGAAGGAATTCCTACCAAAAAAATTTATAAAATGGCTTTTGTATTGTTGAAAAAAGAAGCCAATGCACACGCTGCGAGATATAATTTACGTTCAGCACTTCAATTATTAGGACCTTCCGGATTTTTTTTCGAGAAATATATTGCCCGTATTTTTCAAGCAGAACATTTTGAAACAAAACTAAATTTGACGTTACAAGGAAAATGTATTTCTCACGAAATTGATGTTTTAATTAAAAAAAACAATCTGATTTCGATGGTAGAATGTAAGTTTCACGCAGGAAGAGAAGCCGTTTCGGATGTGAAAGTGCCAATGTATATTTTGTCCCGTTTCAATGATTTGAAAGACAAGGAATATTCAATTTTCTCTAAAAAAGATAGTATTTCTAAGTGTTGGATTGTCACCAATAATCGTTTTACATCAGATGCAATTGCTTTCGCAAAATGTTCTGGATTGAATTTATTGAGTTGGAATTACCCCGAATTAAACAACTTAAAAACAAAAAACGATTTTGATTATTTGTATCCAGTAACCTGTTTGACCACTTTATCACTTGGTGAAAAAGACAAACTTTTAATTTTAGATGTGCTATTAGTTAAAGAAATAGTCAATAATTCTGAATGCCTCGAAAAAATTGGATTAAGTCCCAATCGAATAAAAAATGTGCTAAAAGAAGCTTCTGAATTGTGTAAATATATTTGAGTTTAATAACATTAAATAAATTTAAGATGAAAGTGAAATTTATTGGCGGAGCAGGAACGGTAACAGGTTCCAAAACATTAATCGAAAGCAATGGAATTCGGATTTTAATTGATTGCGGTTTATTTCAAGGAATAAAACCACTGCGAGAACTCAATTGGGAACCACTTCCTATTTTGCCTTCAACAATTGATTTTGTATTATTAACCCACGGACATTTAGATCATTCTGGATGGCTTCCAAGGTTAGTAAATCAAGGGTTTGATGGTAAAATATATTGCAAAAGTCCAACGAAAGATATTGCAAAATTAATTCTTTTGGACAGTGCAAAAATTCAAGAAGAAGAGGCGAGAAAAGCAAATGAAGGGAAGTATTCGAAACATCAAATTGCAGAACCGCTTTATACTGTGGAACAAGCTCAAAAAGTTTTTTCGCATTTCAGAGTCATTAAAACCAATGAATCAATTGCTTTAGATGCCGAAATTGAAGCTCGGTTTTTTAATGCTGGACATATTATTGGGGCGTGTAGTATCGAATTGAAAATTGAAAATAAAATCTTAGTTTTTTCTGGGGATATTGGTCGTGACAATGATGTTTTGATGTATGCGCCCGTAAAACCTAAAAAAGCGGATTATATTTTTCTTGAAAGCACGTATGGAAATCGGATTCATCCCAATAAAGATTCTAAATTAGAATTGGAAATGTACATTAATACTACGTTTCAAAAAGGAGGAACAATCATAATTCCGAGTTTTGCTGTGGAACGAGCACAAAGTATAATGTATTTGCTTTGGCAACTTAAAAAAGAAGATAGAATTCCTAATATTCCCTATATAATTGATACCCCAATGGGAATTTCAGCGTTGGATATTTTTTCAAATAATAAAAAATGGCATAAATTATCGTTGGACGAATGTTTTGAAATGGAGAAAATGTTCACTTTAGTTTCAGATTATCAGGAGACGATGAATGTCATTTTTGACGAACAATCAAAAGTGGTAATTGCAGCAAGCGGAATGGTTACGGGCGGTAGGGTTTTGAGTTATTTGGAACATTATATAGGATTGCCCGAAACAACGATTATTATTGTAGGTTTTCAAGCGGAAGGAACTCGTGGGCGAAAATTGTTGGAAGGCGCAAAAGAATTGAAAATTCACGGAAAATATTATCCTGTTTTGGCAACAATTCTCGAAATTGAAGGATTGTCAGCTCACGGCGATCAAAATGATTTGGTAAATTGGCTTTCAGAATTGGAAAACATACCTAAAAAAATATTTTTAGTACACGGAGAAAACCAACCTGCAGATGAATTACGAATTAAAATCATTGAAAAATATCATTTTGAATGTACGATTCCATTAATGGGTCAGGAGTTTGAATTGTAAAATTTAACAAGAATTTGATTTTAAATAAATTTTATCTACTAACTTTGCAGTATGAATTTCAGAAAACATATTTGTACTTTACTTGCAGTTTTATTGTTGGTTTCCAACGTAGGATTTGCATTTAATGTGCATTATTGTGGCGACGAAATTGCTTCTGTTTCTTTAAAATCTGCATTTTCATCAAATAATGTAGAGGAAAACTGTTGTGGAATTGTTGAGGAAAAATCACATTGTTGTAAAAATAAAGTGTTTCATTTTCAGAAAAAATCAGAAACTTCTACCTTAAATGTATTTACTTTCAATTCTGATATTTTATTTTTAAATCAAGATTGGAAACCATTTCAAATTACTTCAACACCGGATTTCAAGAGAAATTCAATTACTTCTTATTTTTGCGATGCCAATGCGCCACCGTTTTTTAAGTTGTACAGCCAATATATTTTCTACGCCTAATTTTATGTTTTTATAAATAGAATCACAATTGTTGTGGCTTCTAACTATTTAAGAAACATAAAATTACAAATATGAAAAAACAAATTTCAATACTTTTATTGTTGTTGTTTTGTTCTATTAATTTCTATTCTCAAGATACTTTGAAAGAAATTAAGGTTCAAAGCGCACAAAAAAGTTTGCAAAAATCATTAAAGTTAACGGCAAATACTACTATACTGTCAAGTAAAGAATTATTGAAAGCCGCTTGCTGTAATTTGGCTGAAAGTTTTGAAACAAATCCATCAATTGATGTGAATTTTTCAGATGCTTTAACGGGAACAAAACAAATCAAAATGCTTGGTTTAACGAGTCCGTATTTGATGATTACCGAAGAGAATATTCCTTCTGTTCGAGGTGCTTCACAAGCGTATGGACTGTCATTTACGCCTGGAACTTGGGTTGAAAGTATCCAAATTACAAAAGGTGCAGGAAGTGTTGTGAATGGTTATGAAAGTATTTCAGGACAAATAAATACAGAATTAATTAAACCTATAAAAGACATTCCTTTTTTCTTGAATGCTTATGGTTCTTCTGATTCTCGCTTTGAATTGAACACGCATTTCAACAGAAAAATATCAGATAAATGGGCGACAAGTTTATTCGTTCACGGAAATACTCGGGTTTCCAAAAATGATATGAATAACGATGGTTTTCTCGATAATCCATTGGCGAAGCAAGTCAATATTTTGAATCGTTGGCAATATACAAATGCTCAAAAAGGCTGGGTTAGTTTCATAAATTTCCGTTATATGAACGACAAAAAGCAAACGGGAGAATTGAATTTTGATCCCAATCGAGACAAGCTAACTACAAATTATTGGGGTTCAGAAATCAATACCGAGCGAATTGATATTTCAACAAAAATCGGCTATGTTTTTCCGGATATGCCGTTCCAAAGTATAGGATTTCAAAATGCGTTTAACAGTCATAATCAGGAATCGTATTTTGGTTTGAACCAATACAATATCAAGCAAAACAGCTATTATTCAAACTTGATTTTCAATTCAATAATTGATAATACGATGCATAAATTTTCTACAGGTTTGAATTTCACGTATGATAAATATGAGGAATTTGTGAATGTTGTAGATTATAGTAGAACCGATAATTCTGTGGGAGCGTTTTTTGAATACACCTACGATAACACCAATAATTTCAGTGTTATTTTGGGAGGTAGAGTTGATAATCATAACAGATTGGGAACTTTTTTAACACCACGATTACACGTTCGATACAATCCTTGGGAGAAGGGAGTTTTGCGATTTTCTGCAGGTCGTGGAAAGCGAAGTGCGAATATTTTTGCTGAAAATCAACAGCTTTTTGGAAGTTCAAGAAACTTTGAAATTGTAAATTCTGGTGGAAAAATCTATGGACTAAATCCTGAGATAGCTTGGAATTACGGACTCAGTTTTACTCAAAAATTTCTCCTTTTAAATAGAAATGGTGATTTCGGATTTGACTTCTACAGAACTGATTTTCAAAATCAGGTGGTGGTTGATTTGTATCAAGGACCGCAACAAGTTTTGTTCTATAATTTGAATGGAAAGTCGTTTGCTAACAGTTTGCAAGTTGAGTTTAATTATGAATTGGCGAAACACTTTAATTTGAGAACGGCTTATAAATATTATGATATTCAAACTGATTATCAATATGTTACTCAAGAAAGACCGTTGCAAGCCAAACATCGATTTTTCGGAAATTTAGAATACCAAACTCATATTACTGATAAAGGAAAACAATGGAAATTTGATTATACTTTGAATTGGCTTGGAAAACAAAGATTGCCAGCTACTATTTCCAACTCTGGTTTAGATTCTATGCCAGAATATTCACCTTCATTTTCAGTGATGAATGTGCAAGTTACAAGAACATTTTCATCTACCTTTGAAGTATATGTTGGAGGTGAAAACATTGGAAATTACAAACAAGAAAAAGCAATTTTAGGCAGTGATAATCCTTTTGGAACTACTTTTGATACATCAATAATTTACGCGCCTGTATTTGGACAAATGTATTATGCAGGATTGCGATTTAAGATAAAGTAAAAGCATTAACAATAAAAAATAAAATATTTACAAACACATTTCCGTTCTGTCTCCCTTCCCTTTGGGGAGGGCTGGGGTGGGGATTAAAAATCAATAATTAT
>CANIFM010000198.1 GCA_947466955.1 Bacteroidota bacterium | reverse complement strand
ACAGCAACTTTCACATTACCATTTACTTTTATAAAAGCAATAATAGCCTTGTTCGTCAATTGTATTTTTTGAAATTGAACATCGTCAATTTTTCCATTCACAAAAACCCCAGGCATCGGAGAATAATTCTTCAAATAATTCATCATACTTTGCTTTCCTTCCTCCAAATTAGGTTGAATTGAGTACCTGCAACTTTCCTGAATTTTTCTTAAAACCATTCCTTGAGCCAACCAATTTGCCGTTTTCAATAATTTACTTTTCGTATCTAAAACATAATCCAATTGGTCAAAATAAATCTCTTTTGTAGTTTCATTAAATTGAGGAACCCCTGTTAAATAAACCGTTCCGTTAATGCTTCCCAACATCTCTAAAGCAATTACCATCTTTCCATTTTTATGCCAAATCGATACATTTTGAACTGTAACTTTCTTGCTTCCATTTCCGTATTCTTGACCAGCAAAATTCTTAGAAATAATTTTCGATGCATCTTGATAGCTTGAAACAGCTACAATATTTGCCGAAATTTTATCAGGCATTTGCGTCACCGATTTCAGAACAATTTTGTTTCTGTCAAATTTTGAAACTGGTTTTTGACCAATTAAGGTTTCCATATTGCATTTCAAACCCATTTCTAAAGTGATAGTTTCCTTTTTGAATTTTGCGTCTGTTGCGTATAATTCTATTGGAACAATTCGAAGCCAACTTTCAAAAGCTTCATTCATTTGAAATGGCGTGCATATTTTTTCTAAAGCATCTAAAGCATTAGGCTTAAAATCCATCGATTTTTCAATGGCATCATCAATTGTTCGCTCAATTTTCGATTTAAAAAGTTTAACCGTTGGATTAATCAAATACGTAATTGGAATAGATTTTCCCATTACAATCGCAGTTGGACTTTCATTCCAATCTAAAGATTTAAACTCGGTTTTGGTGTTCAATTTCCAATTAGATAAAGCAACATCGCTCATCAAAGTAATATTTCCATTCAAATTAAATTCTTGCGTGCTGTACAAAGCAATTCCTAATTTATCGGTTCCAATTCGGTATTTAATTGTAGCTTTCAATGGTAAAACAGTTTTAATTTTTCCATTCAAATTTTCAATGGAAATCGGTGCCAATTTCCAAATCTTCATTTCAATATCGTCGTCTTCAATTTTATTGTCTTCAAATATCAATCCCGTCATAAATTTATTGGTTTGATTTTCAATATCTTTCAATTTGATTGCTATTGGAATGTTTATAAACGAAGGCGTATTTTCATAAACCAAAGGCGAAGCGTCGTCTGGTTCAGGTTTCAAAGCAGTAATTTTGGAAGTGGTAGCGCAACTTGAAAAAAGAGTTAGCACTAATAGAAACGTAATTTTAGAAAGAGTTTTCACAACGATTTTTAATTTAATTTGGGTGCAAAATTAATTCTATTTTCACTCAAATACTAAAATTCGAGTAACATAATTTCCTAAGAAGCGTCTTATAAGATTTAGTTAAATTTAGTTTAAATTGCTAAAAAAAGTTAAATTTGCAGTTGTATCAACCGATTTAGAATTTAGTATTTTATGAAACACACAATTTCAAGTAAAATCACATTGATAATAGTGCTTTTTTTAGGTTTGCTTTCTCAGGCGCAATCTAAAAAATGGACTTTAGAAGAATGTGTTGATTATGCTATTAAGAATAATATTTCTATTAAACAATCGGAGTTGGATACAAAATCGGCTTCAATTGAAAAATCGGCTGCTATTGGAAATTTTCTCCCTACCTTCAATATCAATGGTTCCCATTCGTGGAATATTGGTTTAAACCAAAACATTACAACGGGATTATTAGAAAATCAAACGACGCAATTTACTTCTGCAGGAATAAATTCTAACATTGCGATTTATAATGGAATGCAAAATCAAAACCGCTTGCGAAGAGCCAATCTCGCCATTGTGGCTTCAGAATACCAACTTTCTAAAATGAAAGACGATATTTCTTTGAATGTTGCCAATGCATTTCTACAAATACTTTTCAATAAAGAAAACCTAAAAGTTCAAAAAGAACAATTGTCAAATAATGAGAAACAATTGCTTCGTTCGCAAGAATTAGTTAATGCAGGCGTTGTTCCTCGCGGAGATTTATTGGATATAAAAGCTACGGTTGCCACCAATAATCAGGCGATTGTAACTGCCGAAAATGCCTTGTTAATCTCAAAATTGAGTTTAGCACAATTACTACAATTAGATAATTTTCAAGATTTTGATATTGCCGATGCCAATTATGATGCTAAAGAAAGTACAACGCTTCTTCAAACGCCCGCTGCAATATTTGCAAAAGCAAAAGAAGAACGTGTAGAATTGAAAATCGCAAAAACCAACTTGGAAATAGCAGAACGTGATTTGAAAATTGCAAATGGCGCAAACCAGCCAAGTTTACACGGATTTTATAGTTTGAGTACCAGAGCTGGATATTCAGACAGAATTGTTGGAATTGATGGAACAGGAAACCCTATTCTTGCGCCAGCGCTTCCAGTTTTCAAGCAATTTGATAATAATAAAGGACATTCTTTTGGGTTTCAAATGAATATTCCAGTTTTAAATGGTTTTTCTGTTCGTAATAATGTGGATCGTTCAAAAGTTGCATTGGATCGTTCAAAAATTGCATTTAGCCAACAAGAATTAGATTTAGAAAGAAATGTTTATACGGCTTTTACCAATGCTAAAGGAGCAATGAAAGCCAATGAATCTGCTTTAATAACCTTGGAAGCAAGGCAGGAAGCGTATAATTATGCCAAAGAGAAATTTGCCGTTGGAATGTTGAATGCTTTTGATTTAAACCAGTCTCAAACATTATTTGTAAACGCACAATCAGAAGTCGTAAGAACAAAATACGATTATATATTCAGAGTTAAAGTAATCGAATTCTATTTTGGAATTCCAATCATAAAAAAACAATAAGTAGTATGTCAAAGAAAACAATTTATATTTTATTAGGTTCAGCAGTAGCACTTGTGGTGGTATTATTAGTACTTTCAAAAACGGGTGTTATTGGAAAAAAAGACAAAGGCGCAGAAGTTGAAATTGCAACTGTAAATGAAATTACGGTCGTGGAAACGGTTTCTGCAACTGGAAAAATTCAACCTGAGACGGAAGTAAAAATAGCGTCAATGGTTTCTGGAGAAATCATCGATTTGCCAATAAAAGAAGGGCAAGTAGTTAAAAAAGGAGATTTATTAGTAAAGATAAACCCAGATTTATATACGTCAGGATTGAACAGAACAGTTTCTAATTTATCGGGCACAAAAGCAGGACTAACTCAGGCTGAAGCGCAATTCAATGAAGCAAAATCAAGTTTTGAACGGAATAAAATCTTGTTTGACAAAGGTATTATTTCAAAATCGGATTGGGACAAAGCCATTGCTTCATTTGAAGTAGCAAAAGCATCCAAACAATCTGCTTTTTATAATGTTCAAAGTGCATCTGCAACCGTTAATGAAGCGAAAGACAACTTAGGAAGAACCATAATTTATGCTCCAGCAGATGGAACAATTTCTGTGTTAAATGTAGAATTGGGCGAGCGCGTTTTAGGAACACAACAAATGACTGGAACAGAAATTCTTCGTGTTGCCAACTTGAATAATATGGAAGTTGAAGTAGATGTTAACGAAAATGATATCGTGAAAATCAATGTGGGTGATTCTGCAAAAGTAGAAGTTGATGCCTATTTGAAAAAAGAATTTAAAGGAATTGTTACGAGTATTTCAAATTCGGCAAGCACCGCGTTAACAGCCGATCAAGTAACGAATTTCAAAGTAAAAGTTAGAATTCTAAAAGAGTCATATATGGATTTATTAGAAGGGAAACCAACAACTTATTCGCCATTTAGACCAGGAATGACTGCAACTGTGGATATTATTACTACAAGAAAAGAAAACGTTATTGGTGTGCCAATTAGTTCTATTGTTGTAAAATCAGACACGACGGCAACTTCAAAAATTGTTGTTGAAGATTCTAACAAAGAAAATAAAGTAGCACCGAAAAGCGATAAAAAATATGAATGTGTGTTTTTGAAAGTCGGCGATAAAGCTAAAATCAGAATTATAAAAACAGGAATTCAAGACGACACCAATATCGAAGTTATTTCCGGTCTCAAAAAAGGCGATGTTGTGATTATTGGCCCTTATACCACAGTCACAAAAGAGCTAAATTCAGGTGATAAAATTGTGGTGAGTACTGGAATTGAAAAGCCAGAAAAGAAATAATTTAGAAATTTCAACTCACAAAAACGTGTCTTATATTCTCAATCTAGAAACGGCTACTAAAAACTGTTCTGTTGCAATTGCAAAAGATGGAAAAACCATTTTATGCAAAGAAATGGCTGAAGCAGGTTATTCTCATGCAGAGAAATTACACGTTTTCATTGAAGAATGTTTGCAAGAATTACAACTTACTTCTATAGATTTATCGGCAGTTGCAGTAAGTCAAGGTCCAGGTTCTTATACCGGTTTGAGAATTGGTGTTTCGGCAGCAAAGGGTTTGTGTTTTGCATTAGATATTCCTTTAATAGCAATCGATACTTTACAAGTTTTAGCTTCACAATTATCAATTTCAGAAGGAATAATCATCCCAATGATTGATGCTCGAAGAATGGAAGTGTATTCTGCAATTTTCAATTCCGAAGCTGAAAAAATCAGGGAGGTTAAAGCTGAAATAATCACAGAAGAATCTTTTTTAGAAAGCACAGAAACCATTCATTTTGTTGGCGATTGTTCGGAAAAAGCGAAAACGGTTTTAACCAGCCAGAACTTTATTTTTCACGATGAAATGGTATATCCATCGGCAAAAGAAATGGGTTTACTGAGTTTCAATAAGTTTCAAAAAAAGGATTTCGTTGATGTAGCGTACTTTGAACCTTATTATTTAAAAGACTTTATGATTACGGTATCTAAAAAATAAAAAGAGTTTTTTGTTT
>CANIFM010000197.1 GCA_947466955.1 Bacteroidota bacterium | reverse complement strand
CAGTTTTTCTTTGCTATGAATTACACGAATTAACCGAATTTTCTCAAGTCTTTTATCTATTTGTCTCTCATCTGGTAGTCTTCTTTTTTCCCGCAGATTGCACAGATTTTCGCAGATTATTTTTCTTTCCAGTTTTTCTTTGCTATGAATTACACGAATTAACCGAATTTTCTCAAGTCTTTTATCTATTTGTCTCTCATCTGGTAGTCTTCTTTTTTCCCGCAGATTGCACAGATTTTCGCAGATTATTTTTCTTTCTGGTCTTTCTTTGCGACAATTACACGAATTAGCTCGACTGAAGAGGGTTGATTTGTTGATTTGGTTAATCGGTTAATCTGGGTGGAGTGGAAGCGCAAAGTTTTCCCGCAGATTGCACAGATTTTCACAGATTTTTCCCAAATAAACGAATTAACGATTCAACGATTCAACCGAAATGAGGTTAAACAATTTAACTTTTCTTATTATAATAATGAGTTGGAATAAATTTTCTTTTCTGTTCTTTTCAAAAATCGTTAAAATCTTTGTTTCTTTGTGGAAACTGTTTCAAAATGATACAAGCAAAAAATATATACAAATATTACGACAAACTCCAAGTATTGAAAGGGGTTGATTTGCACATTCAAAAAGGTGAAATTGTATCTATTGTTGGTGCTTCTGGTGCAGGAAAAACAACGCTTTTGCAAATATTAGGAACGTTAGACAAACCAAGTTTCCCATCATCTAAAGATGGAATTAGTACGGAAAATACTTCAGAACTCACTATAAATGGAGAAAACGTTCTAACGATGAATGATAAGGCTTTGTCTAAATTTAGAAATTTGAATTTGGGTTTTATCTTTCAATTCCATCAGTTATTGCCTGAGTTTACCGCTTTAGAAAATGTATGTATTCCTGCTTTTATTGCCAATAAATCAAAACAAGAAACCGAAATTGCAGCTAAAAAATTGTTGGATTATCTCGGACTTTCTCATCGAATACATCACAAACCCAATGCGCTTTCTGGTGGGGAACAACAGCGTGTTGCAGTTGCCAGAGCCTTAATCAACCAACCTGCAATTATTTTTGCTGACGAACCTTCGGGGAATTTAGATACTGCATCGGCAGAAAATTTGCACCAGCTATTTTTTAAATTACGGGATGAATTAGGACAAACATTTGTAATTGTTACCCACAACGAAGAATTGGCAAATATGGCAGATAGAAAGTTGGTTATGGTCGATGGACAAATTTCAAAAACGTAAAGATGTTATTAATTCTTTTTACATGGATTCTATTGCTATTATTCTTTATTCCATCTGGAATAGCATTCAAATCAATATTTAAAATAGAAATTGATGGTGTCTTTATACCTGTCTTTTTAGGGTTATTTATTCAATGTTTCTTGTTAACCTGTTGTTGCTTTTTTTTTAAGATTGGATTTACCGTATTTTTAATCAATTTTATGAATCAAATCGGTCTGTGTTTATGGAAAACCAAGGAAATTAAGGATTGTATTTACAAGACTTTAACCGATTTAAAATCGTTGTCTGTAATTTCAAAATTCATACTTCTCACCATCTTAATATTCTCCTTATTCAAATGTGCACAATTTCCATTTATTATTGACAATGAAAGCTATTATTTACAAACTATAAAATGGGTTAATGAGTATGGTTTTGTGAAAGGTCTTGGAAATTTACATATCTTTTTAGCGCAAAATTCTCCATTTCATGTTTTACAAGCAGGATTTAATTTTAATTTTTTAACAGATAGAATCAATGATTTAAATGGCTTTATTTTAGTGCTTTCTTCTGGTTTTTTTATTACAGAATTTGAAAAAAAATATTTGCAAAGTTTTGAAATTCATTGGATTGGGTTGGTTGTAGTTTTTAATATTTTATTTTTTCAGTTTGTAAATGCCCCATCACCTGATTTATTGGTAGTACTTCTTTCGCAGGTTATTTTCTATATTTATTTAGAAAAAAAGAATACTTTTTCGAATTTCAAAATACTTACAATCTTCTTTTTGTTTCTCTTTTTAATTAAAATTACTATCGCTCCCATAGGATTATTGCTTTTGTTTATTTTGGCAAAAGATAGAAAGAGAATCTTATTTTTTGTAATTTTTAGTTCCGTAATTGTATTTGTTTTATTATTGAAAAATGCAATTATTACGGGTTATCCACTTTTTCCATTTAATTTTTTTGGTTTAGATGTAGATTGGCGTGTGCCAGAAAGTTTGTTGAATTTTATTGTTAATGCAACGAAAAATGCAGGTTATTTTAAAAGTCATTTTATAGAAAACCCCTCTCTTTTTGTAAAATTATCTTCGTGGTTGAACTTAGGAGGGATTAATCGGGTGTTTAATTACGGTTTGCTTTTGCTTTTTATTACAGCGCTATTTACTAAGGAATTTCGGTTTACGATAAAGCATAAAATACTTTATTTTGTTCTCTTAATCCATTTTGTACTACTGCTATTATCCTCCCCGCAATTTCGATTTTTTCTTCCCGAATTTGTGTTTTTATTTGTTTTATTAACGCATTCGTTATTTAACTATTTTAAAATCAATATCAAAATTATTCGATTTTTATTATTAATTTCAATTTTATTGCCACTCATTTTAATTGAATTTGTAGATTATAAAAACTTTACTCAAAACAAACTTCACCAAATGCAAGAGCATTATAAATGGAGTCAAATCCTTATTCCAGAAAAAAATTCAAAATTTCCAGATGTAAAATTTGAAAAGATTAAGGATGGAAATTTAGAATACAATTCACCTAAAGAAAATTTTTTCTTCTACGGAACAGGTAGTGGCGATTTGCCATGTGTAAATAAAGTTCAAATCGATTATTTCAAAAAGCATTATTTCATACTTCCTCAACAAAGAACTTCAGATTTAAAAGATGGGTTTTATTCAAAAAACTTATTAATAAATGAATAATTTAGAATTAAAAGCATTTCTCGACGAAAAAGTCGAATTGTACAATAACCCCAATTTTATTGAGAGTGACCCTGTTCAAATTCCGCATTTGTTTTCTCAAAAAGAAGATGTTGAAATCGCAGGTTTTTTAAGCGCTACAATCGCTTGGGGCAATCGCAAAATGATTATCAAAAACTCGCATCGAATGATGGATTTGATGGGAAATGCGCCTTATGATTTTGTTATGTCCCACACTGAAAATGATTTGGAGCGATTAGAATTTTTTGTTCATAGAACGTTTAACGGTCATGATTTTCAGTATTTTATAAAAAGTTTACAAAACATTTATAGCAATCATAGAGGATTGGAGGCTGTTTTTTACAAAGAGCAACTTAAAAATGGAGGTCTGAGTTCAATTCAATCTGCTATTTCAGAATTCAAGAAAATCTTTTTCGAAATTGAACATCTTCATAGAACTGAGAAACATGTCTCAGATCCGATGGGTAATTCTGCAGCAAAGCGAATCAACATGTTCCTTCGCTGGATGGTTCGCCAAGACCATAAAGGCGTTGATTTAGGAATTTGGAAGTCTATTTCTCCAGCTTCACTATCTTGTCCTTTGGATGTGCATTCAGGAAATGTCGCTCGTACTTTGGGAATTTTGCACAGAAAACAAAATGACTGTAAAGCCGTTGCTGAATTGGATATTGTACTTAGAGAATTTGATAAAAACGATCCTGTAAAATATGACTTTGCCTTGTTTGGGTTGGGCGTATTTGAGGGTTTTTTCTCTCTGTAGCTCTGTCATTGCGAGGTACGAAGCAATCTAAAATAACATTAAATGCTCACTTTTTTTCAATCTGAATTTATTTCAGATTCTATTTACAATTTTACATAGATGCTGAAACAGGTTCAGCAGGAGAGGCGTTCCTCTTATTTCCCGCAGATTGCACAGATTTTCACAGATTATTTTTCTTTCCAGTTTTTCTTTGACACGAATTACACGAATTAGCTCGAATGAAGAGGTTGATTTGTTGATTTGGTTAATCGGTTAATCGGGGTGGAGTGGAAGTGCAAAGTTTTCCCGCAGATTGCACAGATTTTCTCAGATTATTTTTTTTTCTGGTCTTTCTTTGCGACAATTACACGAGTTAGCTCGAATGAAGAGGTTGATTTGTTGATTTGGTTAATCGGTTAATCGGGGTGGAGCGGAAGTGCAAAGTTTTCCCGCAGATTTCACAGATTTTCGCAGATTATTTTTCTTTCTGGTCTTTCTTTGATACGAGTTACACGAATTAGCTCGAATTTTTCAAGTCTTTTATCTGTTCGTCTCTCCTCTCGTAGTCTTCTTTTTAGCCACTGATGCACAGATTTTTTTAATCCTTTTAATCTGTGATAATCTGAGGCAAAAAAACCTCACCCCAGCCTTTCATTGCGAGGCACGCGGCAATCTAAAATAACATGGAATGGTTTATGTTTTGTCAATCTGAATTTATTTCAGATTCTATTTACAAATTTATATGGATGATGAAACAGGTTCAGCAGGAGAGGCGTTCTTCTTTTTCCCGCAGATTGCACAGATTTTCGCGGATTATTTTTCTTTTTGTTCTTTCTTTGCCACGAATTACACGAATTACTCGAATTTTCTCAAGTCTTTTATCTATTTGTCTCACATCTGGTAGTCTTCTTTTTTCCCGCAGATTTCACAGATTTTCGCAGATTATTTTTCTTCCAAGACTTTTTTTTGCCACGAATTACATGAATTAACTCGAATGAAGAGGTTGGTTTGTTGATTTGGTTAATTGGTTAATCGGGGTGGAGTGGAAGTGCAAAGTTTTCCCGCAGATTGCACAGATTTTCGCAGATTTTTTTTCTTCCAAGACTTTTTTTGCCACGAATTACATGAATTAACTCGAATGAAGAGGCTGGTTTGTTGATTTTGTTATTCGGGGTGGAGCGGAAGTGCAAAGTTTTCCCGCAGATTGCACAGATTTTCGCAGATTATTTTTCTTTCTGGTCTTTCTTTGCTATGAATTACTCGAATTAGCTCGAATTTT
>CANIFM010000196.1 GCA_947466955.1 Bacteroidota bacterium | reverse complement strand
TTTTATAATTGTCGAAATTATTGGTTTTCAATATTCCAACTTCAGCGGCTACGGATTTAAATAATCTAGGGGCATATTCCACTTTTACTTTCAATTCATCTGTAAAAGTATCTGCTAATAGATTTGCTTTTTCCCTCTGACTGCTATTTAAATACGCATAATAAAGGTATTCCAGTAGAGCAGAATCAGAACCATCTAAAGCTTTTGCTTTTTCAAAATGTGGTATAGCAGCTTCATAGTTTTTATTTTCATAATACGAAACTCCCATTCGATATCTTAAATAATAAAAATCAATACCCGCTTTTAAAGATTGTTTCCCAATTTTAATTGTGGTTTTATATTCTTTATTTATGAATGAAGTATAGGTTTCTGAATCAACTTGTTCTTGAGTCAATTGTTGCGCATTTGCGGTACATAAAGTCAATAATAATAGGGCAATTAGAATTTTTCGCATGCTATAATGTAATTAGTTTTATTTGTAAGATTTTCAATTGTAAGGGTTGCGTTTTCAGCGATTGTAACACAGAACTTCTTTTCAAAGAATGATTTTCCTAAAATCTTTGTTCGTTGATTTGAAGCGATTATGATTTGATTTGGATGAATCAAATTATCAATATAGGTAATTTTAGAACTGTATTTTATAGCAATAAAACTATAAATTGGAGCAAATAAATCATTGATAAGTTGTAATCCATAAGTAGGAAATAAATAATTAGGCATATAATAATCCAATGTAATTGTTGGGTAATACCCTAATAAAATCGAATAACAAGATTGATAAAATTGAAATAATGATGATTTTTTACTTCCTTCATATCGTTCAAAAGTAAATAAAACTCCGTCATTTTTAAAGTATAATTTAGATTCTGTTTTCTTACAGTAAAAATACAAATGGTTCCATTCATTGGTCAAAATCTCAAACAATTCACTGTTTTTACTCTTATCGTTTGTGATTTTCAAATGATTATTAGGCTTAAAATTAAAAGAATTGAAAAGTAATTCTACTTCTTCTACATTTGATATTAAGGCATTTTCTTTAGGAATTTCATTGATTTTGAATTCCAAAATATTATTTTTATTTTCTATGTAATAGGAGAGTGGCAAAGGAACTGTTTTAGCACCAAATACGGGACTGTGCTGTACCTGAAAATGCAGGTGTGGCTCAGGAGATCGACCAGAATTTCCACAAGTTGCCAAGAGCGTTCCCTTTTTTACATAGTCGCCAATATTGACCAAAAAACTATCTTTTTTAATATGACTTATCTGTGAATACAATCCATTTAAGTGGTTAATAATAATAGAATTTCCCCAATTATCATGAATGTTAACGTCGTTGATTTCATTGTCTTCCACATAATTAATTGCATCATATATATAACCATCTGCAGGGGCCAAAATAGGCTTATTATAGCAATAAAAATCATCGGCTTTTTGACCTAAATTGGAATAAGTTTTTTCATTTTCATTTACAATTACAAAATCTAAGGCTTTTCCCCAATCGCCAAGATGGGTGATTTTTCCGTCATAACCTTGACTCACAAACCATTCTCCCCAAAAAGGTAAAAACATAGAATAATTTGGGTTTGCAATTTTTCGTTTTAGTAAATGCAAGTAATCATAGAGCGCCTTTTCAGGTGAGTTGTGAATGAAATTTGCTGGAATTATTAATTTGTATCTCGTTCTGAAATACAAAATATAAATTGTTACAGAGGTTAGCACAGAGAACGATAACGACATTGAATTCATCTGAAAAACAGCTAAAATCTTATTCAATGTAATCATTAAAAACATCAAAATAGGGCTTAATAAAAACACCAAAAGCATCGAATAGATATTTGGAATATAAAAATAACAACCTAATGCAATTGCCAAGAAGATGAAATTAGCGCCAGAATAAAAATAGGTAAGATTGTCTAAATTTCCACCCATAATATGATAGAAAAACAGCGCTGAATAAAATCCGATGAAAGCATATAAAACGGCAATTCTTGAATAAATTAGCAATCCTGCCAATATGATAAATCCTGCCAAAATACTTTTTTGAAAAAAGACTGTTGAAAGTGTTATTAAAAAGACTTTAAAGTGAAATGGAAGCAACATTAAATCTAATGAATGGACAAATTGGAACCAATTATTTTGTTTTAAAATGACTAAGGCATTCTCGAAAAAAACATAATTCATATCGATTTTAAAAACATCGAAATTCTTACTTGCAATTGCAATTGTATTGATGATAATAACAAACGGAAAGGTCATAAAAGGCAACTTGTATTTGTCAAAATAGTTTTTGCAGAAAATGATTACGACCAAAGAAATAAGTAGTGTAATGAAAAACAATCCTATGAAATAGTTGTTCAATTCATAGCTGTAAGCAATTGACAATCCAACCAACAAGGCGTTAAAACCTAATAAACCAGAACGAATTTCTAATTTATTATATCCTAAAACTCGCAAAAGAATGTGGAAAAGAATTACAAATACTAAACCAATTAAACCAACTTTTGGCGTCATAAAAGTCACAAATAATAGCAAGAAAGCCAATATTTTTTTATCGGAAAATAAAATAATGCTGTAGCTATTTAAGGTGCTTTCGACCCAAAAATTGGTTAATATTGATTTTAATTTCATTAAATAAATTTAAAGTACAAATGTAGATAAATGTTCTGGTTTTCGCTCAGGAGCTTCAATAGTATCTACCGTTTCATTTTCTCTAATAATATGCACCTCGCCTTTCATATCTATCAATACTACTTTTGGGCGCATTTGTATGAATTGCATCCATTGTGTCATGTTGTACGCACCAACCCGATGCACAACTACATTATCTCCTTGGTTTAATAATGGTAAGGAGATATTATCATTTACAACATCTATATTCATACAAAGTGGTCCGTAGCAAACGGTTTCTTCGGTGTGATGTGAAAAATATTGTGCTGGGGAAATTTTGTGATTGTACCAAAAAGCGGTGAATAAAATATTTACACCAAAATCAAAAATGGTCGCTCTTCGTCCGTCGCTTAATGTTTTATTTGCAATTACTGAACCTAATAAATAGCCCGCATCATCAATCATAGCGCGCCCTGTTTCTAAAATCAAAAGCGGTAAATCTTCTTTTTTGAAACCGAAATTCAATATCGTTGAAGTGATTGCTTCTGCATAATCATCAAAGGATGGAATGATATCCGCCCCTTGTAAATACGATCCTTTTAAAGTATTTGCCGATGCAAAACCACCGCCCATATCAATATATTTAATGACATGATTCCATTTTAATTTTGTGTGTCCAATCAAATCGCATAACTTCCAAGCTGCTATAGCATAGGCATTTGCAGACAACATATACGTTCCAATATGACAATGTAAACCTTCCAAAACCATTTCGTCGTGAGACATGATTTTATTGATTGCATTCCAAGCTTGTCCACTTTCATAATTGAAACCAAAGCGATCCCACATTGGGTAAACCCCAGTATCCATATTCATTCGTATCGCAACACGTGCTTTTTTAGAACCACCTTCCAATAATTCTGACAACATATATAATTCGTCAAAATGGTCAATGTGAATTAAGGAATTATTATCTACAGCCAACATTAAATCAGTTTTTGATTTTTCAGGACCGTTAAAAATAATTTTATCTCCAGGGACCCCATTTCTGATGGCTTTTTGGTATTCAAATATAGAAACTACTTCCGCCCAAGACCCTTCTTGATGGAAAACATTACAAACCGCATTGATATAATTGGTTTTATAACTCCAAGCAAATTGGACTTTTGGATAACGTGTTTTGAAGGAACGCAAAGCATTTTTATAAGTACTTCTAATGGTTCTTTCGCTGATTACAAATAGGGGGGAACCATATTCTGCGATTAATCCTTTTACAGGGACATTATCAATATGGTCAACAGGACCAAATTCAGTTCTTGTTCCAAATTTATTCATTGATCCTGTATTCAATTGCTGAATATAGGGACGTTCGTACGTTTTTTTTGACATTATATTAGGTGTAAGTAAATTAATAAAATTAGAGCTAAAACTCACCAAAGGTGCTTATTTGTTCAAAATCTTTCATTGAAACTATTAAATCTTGTGAATAACGGATGAACATTTTCCCAGATTCATATTCAACTTGTGGTTTCGCTTCGTCTCCAAGTGCTATTTTTATCAGTGATTCTGGGTGATTTTGACCGCAACCTTTGGCTAAATATACCCAAGCTGGAAATCTAGGATTCATTTCTAAAAGGTAATAAATGCCTTCTTTGCTTTTTATAAATTCCAATTCACATCCGCCTTTCCATTTGGATTTTGAAATTACAGAATGTGCAATTTCAATTAATTTATCATCTTCTAATGACACGCCTGCCCACGCTTTTCCCTTATCGGTAATGTATAGTTTTCGCATTGGAACTGCTCCAAGACAGTTGCCTTTTCCATCGCCAATCGCAGTAATATTGACTTCATTTCCAGATACAAATTGTTGGATTATAATTGGCAAGCCCCATTTGGCACTAATTTTATGAAAATAATTCATCGCTTGTTCTGGTGAAGCCGCAATTGAAGCATCATAATATTTCCCCTTTACAACCAATGGATATGAAAATTCATTGGTTAAACTATGAATTTCATTAGCACTAAAAATCATTTTATTTTTTGGAACTGAAACGCCATATTTTTCACCAAATTCTCCCAACGAAGATTTGTGTCTTTCTTCAAATTGTTCCGCTGTTGGCAATGCGGTAGCAATATTAAATTGTGATTTTAATTCGTCTTGAATCTTGATAAAATTGTGTAATTCAGCATCAAAATTTGGGATAATTACATCTATATCTTCAATTGAATTGATATATTCTAATCGTTCTTTCAACGCTATAGTTCCTGCCGATGGTAATGGAATTTGATAGGTTTTATCCACAAATTCTTTCATGTAAATGCCAGGTTCCAATGTTTCATAAGACAATCCAATGATGCGAACATCATAGATTTCACTTTCTTTTAATGCTCTTGCTACTGGAATTCCTGGTCC
>CANIFM010000195.1 GCA_947466955.1 Bacteroidota bacterium | reverse complement strand
GTTTTATATTTGATGAAATTTTTAGTCACATACAAATATCCTTTGTAGTCATTCGTTGCTCCCCAAGAGTTTTTTACAATATAATATTCTTTCCCATCTTGGTCTTTTGAAATTCCCACGATATGCATTCCGTGATCATCTGTAGTTTGGTAATTATCAAATGCCTTTTGGCGTAAATCTTCTGTGATTTCCATTTCAGGTTTTGGTCCATTAAACATATTTTCTTTTTCTTCAGGAGTCATATCTTCCACTTTTACGGTTGGAATATAAGCAACCCCATTTTTCCAACTGAAACTTTTCTCACTTACATCCGTTGCCCAAGCTACTGTAAAACCGTTTTTTAGAGCATTATCAATAATGTCGGTCATATCGTTTAAATGCACATTATAAATCATATCAAATGACCAGTTATCTGGCACCATCAACATTGTTTTTGTATAATAAGGCGCATTTGAATAGGACGAAATTTCAACGTATTCATCAGGATTTAAACCCACAACATCTTTTGCAAATGTTTGTGGCGTGTAGTTTTTCCCTTTGTAATTGAAGTTTTGTGGCACTTGCCCTAAATAAGAATCGATAACAGCTTCGTAGGCTTTAATCCAATTTGGCGTTAATTCACCGTTTGGATTTTTTACTGCTGCAATTAACAATCCTTCTGTTAAGGCACCCATTTCTCCAAATTTATTTTTTGAAGTTCCGTAATTTAAACCTGTGTAAACTTCTTGAGGAACAGCTCCGTATTTTTTAAGCATATTAGTAACATCGTGCAACGAACCGCCATCTCCAAGTGTAACAGCACCGTGCATTCTTACATAATTTTTACCTTTTTCAACATAAGCATTTCGAGCAGAAAAAATCTGAGACAATTCAACTGGCTGTTTTCCAATTCTAATCATTTCAGATTCTAAAAAAGAATTTCCTGAGTAACTCCAACAAGTTCCTGATGAACCTTGGTTTTTTACAGAAGTGTTAGCCAGATTGATTACATCGGTGAATTTGAAGCTTTCTTTGCTTTTTTCGCTTGCATTTACTTTTAGTGAATTGACTAATATGTCTTGGGCGAAACTGCTTGTAATTCCAACAAAGAATGTAGCGGCAATAAATATAGGTTTAATTGAAAATTTTTCCATTTTTGTTTGTGTTTTAATTAGACTGAAAAAGTACGAAAATGTTATATAAGTAGATTAGATTTAACACTAATTTATATTTATAAGGAAGAATTAAATTTGTGTTTATAACAACAAAAAGAGCCACATTACTGTAGCTCTTTTATATTAAAATGACTTATTTAGTTTCCTGTAACCTTTACATTATCAATCTCCCAGCTTGAAGCAGCGGATGTAGTTGAAGTATATTTAAATGCAATATATACTGCGCTATTTCCTGCAAAAGAAGAAATATTAAGTGGGCCTGAGGATGCCCAGGCAAAATTTCCTGAAGAAAGAGTTGGAGACAACGTTGTCCATGTTGCAGAATTAGGATTACCTATTCCTGAATAATTACTTGAAATCAGTGCTTGTATAGGAGCACCGGAATAGCTGTATGCATTATCAAATTTTAATGCTGCGGAAGTATACGCAGACAAATTTAGTACTGGAGAAATTAACCAGTCTTCATTAGCTTTGTTTCCACCTGAATATCCTGACATTAATGCGCATGGAAGTGGACTACCGTGAGCTGAATCTGTTGCCCAAACTTGAGTTCCCACAACACTAAATGCATACCATGCAGAAATACCATTACTAAAATCTTCATTTAGAATAGGTACAAACCTTGCCCCTGTTAATTTAAAATCGCTTTGATAGCGAACCATATATTGGTAGTCTGAATTATATTTTGTCATAACTCCACGAATTGAACCTTTGCCATTTGGCACTCTATTTACAGAAAAAGGAGCATATTGACTTATTCTGCAAATGCTTGTTGTGCCAATATTAGGATCTTCAATCATTTGATTTGTTGCATATCCACCAGAGTCAATATCAAAATAAGTTCTTCCTACAGAGCTATTTGTAAACTGAACTCCATCAATTTCGAGTAATGTATTTTGATTTACATCCAATCTAGCAGTTGCAAGCGGCATGTGTCTAACTAAATCTTCTTCATTTAATACTGTTGCAGAAGGAAATAGGAATTTTTGATAATCTAATGGTTCTAATCCATCTAAAGCAATATTTTTACCAATTTTCAAAGAACCGTATTGCATTCCAAAAAACAATCCTTTCAATTTGATATATACTTTTCGTCCTGGATAAAAACCATCAGCAAAAGTCATCGATTTATTAACTGCTACACTAAATCCAATTGGTGTTCCAGTAGCAGTAGGAACATTTTGAAAAGAGATAGATTTGTAAAAATTCCCTGCAGCATCATTAGAGGTTACATAAGCTTCAATAACATCATCTGAAGTATATTCAGTTGGTGGAGGCGGTGTAGTTGTGGGTCCTATTGCCAATGTTCTAAGAGCAGCTACAGTAATTGTAGGTGTCAATTGATAGGTTTGAATTTCAGGAGTTCCTGTTTTAAATGATTTATCACTATCGGTACAATTTGTAAAGATTGCTACGAAAGCTAACAATAAAGCACTTTTAAAAATATTATTTATTTTCATTTTTGATTAATTTAAGATTAATAAACAATTCTTATGTTGTCAATTTGGTAAGTACCGCTAACTGCAGGAACTCCTATATATTTGAATGCAAAATGTAAATTTCCAGTGTATCTTGATAAATCAATAGCTCCAGAATTTACATAAACATAAGCTTTTGTAAGCGGATCAGGTAATGTGGTTGTATAGTTTGTTTTAGTCCAATTTGCAGTTGAAAAATTTGACCCGTTATAATTAGTTGAAATATATAACTCAATTATATTAGTTGTTGTGTTAACATATTTACTATGGCACGTTTGAAACGACAATTGTTCTCCTTCAACGGCGTCCATATTAATTTCAGGCGAAATTAACCAACTATTTAATTGAGCAGGAGCAGAACTTTGTGTACTGTATCCATTTAAAAAAGCATAGCCATTATTTGGGTCTCCTGGAAAAACCCCTGATGACCAAACTGTTGTTCCTGTTTGTGCATAAGCAGTCCAACCTGATGGAAGCGCTGGCGAATTTACACCACCGTCAAAACTCTCTGTAAAATAAACATTTTTCAATGTTGGAAATTCAACATCACTGTCTTTGGTACAACTCGAAAATATCGAACCAACCAAAACTAATAAAGCAATAAGTTTAATTCTTGTTATCATAGTTTTTTTAATTAAAAGTTAATATATAAGTTAACAAAATAAGTTCTTCCGTATCCATAGAAATATTTAGGCCCAAATACTGGCGTAATAGAAGTTACATTTGTGTTCGGATTTAGATGTGGTGTGTAATCCTGATCTAATTGAGTATAGTTTGAATTTCTTGCTTGTTCAAACCCACCTGTTTTATAAGTAGTATCAAATATGTTATTTACCATTATATTAAGACCAATTGTTTTGTCATTAATTTTCCATGATTTTCCGCCAGAAAGATTCACCAAAACAAAATCATCAAATTTTTCTTGTTTCAACAATTCTGCAGCTCTTGCTTCAGTTGCGCCTTCAATTGGAACACCTGGAGATAGAGCAGCGTCATCATAAAAACGAGAAGTTCTTGTAATTGGAGCCACATCAATATAGGAGCTTCCAAGATAATTAGCATTTGTACCTATCCACCAGAATTTAGGGTCTCTATATTCTAAACCTAAAGAAGCCGCTTGTTGTGGCATTCCAGATTGTTTGTAATTTTTAAGTTTAGCTTCGCCATAATTTATAACTGGTTTAGTATTTGTTGCAGTTGCTAAATTATCAATATTTAAGGCTACGTTCGGGTTGTTATCATAAATGAATTCTCCGTAAGCAGCTGCTCCAGTTACTTTTATAGAAGAGGTTATCGGGTATTCAAAACCAAATTCCAAACCAACATTTCTTTTGTTGATATTTGATACAGTCTCTGCAACAAATGCATTACTTTCATTAGCAGTTGTAGTTGGATCATCAATACCAGCACCATCACCAAAGAAAAAGGAAGTTTCTGTTTGGTTTTTAATTTTAGAAAAATAAGCTGTTAACCTAGTTTTAAACTTCGGTGCATTGATAATATAACTCACATCTGCACTTCCAATAGTTTCGCTTGAAAGACCATCAGTTACATTATTGTTCAAACGAGCATTATTAAATACATTTCTTAATGAAGGTGCTTTTGTCATATAAGCTCCATTAAATGTTAAGTATTGTCTGCCTGTTATTTTATAGGTAATTCCTCCCTTGAAGCCAAAATTATCGAATGCAATTTTATCGCTTTTACCTAAAGAATTTGTGGAATAATAACCGTTTTTATATAAACCTTCTCTTTGGTATTCTGAACGAGAAAAATTCTGAGCTAAGTAAAAATCAACTTTTTTATAGAAAAATTTGAATTGTGTAAAAGCATCAATATTGTTTGATGTTAAATTATAGTTGTATCCAAATGTCTCTCCAACACCAACATTTCTATTAGGATTATTCAAATCCGATTGTTGTTGATTACCAACACCATAAAGAGTTTTATCTTCAAAATATGCACCACCTAATAAATCCAACATGTTTTGGAAATTATGGGAACGTAGATTTCTATATGTTGCGCCAGCATTTAAAACAATATTTGGAGCTAATTGAGAATTTATTACAGTATTTGCTGTTAATAATTTATCATCTGTTCTGTCTTCATATAGCGTGTACATACTATTTACATTACCTCCTTGTTGGTGCGTATTTGCATAAATCAAGTGATTCCAATCTAATTGTCCGTTTGTGACAAAATTAGTAGAATCTCTTTGGGCTTGAGCATAATCTGGACTCCAAACATTATGAGAATAATATGAAATTTCAGAACTTGGTAATTGAGTATAATAACTTGGGTCTGGGTTTGTAGCTCCTTGATAAGTTAATCTTGTATTTCCAATTTTACCAAATTGATATGCCACAGTAGTTGCAATATTCGTTTTTTGAGATATCTTCCAATAATCAGTTAACATGAAAAGAGGTTCTTCAACAGTTTTTACTCTTGAATTTCT
>CANIFM010000194.1 GCA_947466955.1 Bacteroidota bacterium | reverse complement strand
TATAAAGTTTTCATAAAACTACTTTTTCCAGAACCTGTTTTTCCAATTATATAAATAAATTCACCGTGATTCACTTCCAAATTAATATTTGATAAAATGACTTTTTCTTCTTGGTAAATGGTTACGTTTCTTAAAAATAATATAGGTTCTGACATAAGATTTTTTGTTTATTTTGTAAAAGTAATAAGATTTAATCAATTTCCAATTTCCAAATTATTATTAATTGTTTAAAAAGATGTTCATAATAAAAACGAATACAACCTCGTTATAGTGTGTAGAATACGATATATTTGAATGTATTAAATAAAATCTACTATGCGCAAACAATCTTGGCTCTTTTTATTGTTATTTTTCATCGGAATCACAACCGTTTCGGCTCAAAAATCTGCAATTTACACGCACGATTTAGAAGCGTTCAACAATGCTCTTTCGTTATATAATAATGGGCAATATTTATCGGCTCAAATTATTTTTGACAAAGTAAAATTAGAAAATAAAAGTAGCGAAGTGCAATCAGATTGTGCCTATTACAGTGCAAATTGTGCCATTCGACTAAGTCAATCGAATGCGGATTCCTTGATGGAAAATTTCGTTTCTGATTACCCAACAAGTACCAAAAGAAATCAAGCTTATATTGAAGTTGCTGAATATTATTTTGAACAAGGGAACTATCCAAAATCTCTAATTTGGTTTGATAAAGTAGATGAAAGTTCCTTGGATTCTGACGATATTGATAAATTTAATTTCCAAAAAGGATACGCTTTTTTTACCGCAAAAAACAAAATTGAAGCTACACCGTATTTTAATAAAGTGCTCAATTCACCAAATTACGGTTCGCAAGCCAAGTATTATTTAGGTTTTATGGCTTATGAAGGCGATGATTATAAAAATGCTACTAAATACTTTGACCAAGTTTCTGGCGAAGAAAAATACAAAGAAAAACTTTCTTATTTTCAAGCGGATATGAATTTCAAATTAGGAAATTTCCAAAAAGCAATTGATTTAGGTTTGGTTGCAATGGCAAAATCCAATGCTTTAGAGAAATCAGAATTGAATAAAATCATCGGCGAAAGCTATTTTAATTTGAATCAATACGAAAAAGCTATTCCTTTTTTGAAAGAATATAAAGGAAAAAAAGGAAAATGGAACAATACTGATTTTTACCAATTGGGATTTGCCTATTATCAACAAAATGATTTTGAAAATGCCATCGCCCAATTCAATAAAATCATTGATGGCAAAGACTTTGTTGCGCAAAACGCCTATTATCATTTAGGACAAAGTTATTTGAAAACGGATAAAAAACAACAAGCTTTGAATGCTTTTAAAAATGCATCTGAAATGGTATTTGATTTAAAAATTCAAGAAGATGCTGCTTTAAATTATTCGAAATTGAGTTATGATATTGGAAATTCATATCAAAGTGTTCCAGATGTTTTGTCCGCTTTTTTAGATAAATATCCAAATTCCCCAAGCAAAACAGATATTGAAACGCTATTGATAAATTCCTTTATTACATCAAAAAATTATAAAGGCGCCTTGGAATTATTAGAAAAAAATAAAAGTTTTGCCAATAAACAGGCGTATCAAAAAGTGACTTTTTATAGAGGTTTAGAATTATATACCGATGGAAATTACCAAGAAGCATTAGCGATGTTCAAGAAATCAATTGGTGAACAAAAAGATCTGAAATTTACCGCTCGTGCTACGTTTTGGAAAGGAGAAACAGAATTTGTTTTGGATAGTTTCAATGAATCATTATTGAGTTTCAAACAATTTATAGGTTTTGCGGAAGCTAAAAACACAACGGAATTCAAAAATATAAATTACAATATTGCCTATTCCTATTTCAAATTAAAAGAATACGAACAAGCAGGGAATTTTTTCCAAGCTCAAATTGATGCCGTTAAAGACGATAAAATCAGATTGAACGATTCTTATTTGCGTTTGGGCGACAGCCGTTTTGTATCGACAAAGTATTGGCAAGCAATGGATGCGTATAATAAAGCGATTGATTTGAAAAGTATCGATGCCGATTATGCGGCTTTTCAAAAAGCAATTAGTTACGGATTTGTATCTAAAAATGAAAAGAAAATTGAGGATTTGAATAAGTTAATTGCAAACTATTCAAAATCGCAATACCGTGATGATGCCTTGTTTGAATTGGGAAATACTTATGTTGTTGAAAAGAAATCGGATTTGGCAATTAAAACCTACGACCAATTGATAAGCGAATTTAAAAATGGTTCGTATGCTTCAAAAGCAATTTTGCGTCAAGGATTAATTTATTATAATTCTGAAAAAGACGATTTGGCGATTGGAAAATTCAAGAAAGTGGCTGCCGAATATCCTAAAACACCAGAAGCTTTAGAAGCCGTTTCAACCGCCAGAATTATTTATGTAGATAATGGAAAAGTGGATGAATATGCAACTTGGGTGCGAACTTTGGATTTTGTTTCTGTAACCGACGCAGAATTAGATAATGACACGTATGAAGCTGCCGAAAAACAATATTTGCAGAATAATACCAAGCAATCTATTTCGGCATTTAGCAGTTATGTTTCAAAATTTCCTAATGGAAATAACGCTTTGAACGCCAATTTCTATTTGGCACAATCGTATTTTGCCGATGGATTAGAATCAAATGCAGTTGCCAATTATGACTTTGTAATTTCGAAACCAAGGAATGAATTTACGGAACAAGCCTTGGCAAGATTGGCTCAAATTCATACTAAATCAAATGATTTTGCGAAGTTGATTCCAATTTTAAAACGTTTGGAAACAGAAGCTGATTTTCCTCAAAACATCACATTTGCACAAGCCAATTTGATGAAAACGTATTACGAACAAAAAGATTATGTGAACGCTGTAGTTTATGCGGACAAGGTTTTGAATAACCCCAAAACAGACAATAAAGTAAAAAGTGATGCGCAAATTATCGTGGCTCGTTCAGCTATAAATTCTAATGATGAACCTAAAGCACGTCTGGCTTACGCCAAATTATTAACACTTGCAAAAGGGGAATTGGCTGCAGAAGCTTTATATTATGATGCTTATTTCAAAAATTTAGATGCGAAATTTGAAGAATCTAATACCGTATTACAAAAATTAACTAAGGATTATTCTGGCTATAAATATTTTGGTGCAAAAGGATTGGTCGTTATGGCGAAAAACTTTTATGGATTGAAAGACAGTTTCCAAGCGACGTATATTTTGGATAGTGTCATTAAGAATTTCACTGCATTTCCAGATGTTTTAGAAGAGGCACAAAAGGAATTGGATGTTATTAAAACCGAAGAAGCAAAGACGAATTCGTCTGTAAGCCCCCTAACCCCCAAAGGGGGAAATTAGACAAAACCTCAATTATTTTAAATTATTTACAAAAATGAAACATATAAAATTTATGTCAAATAACCCCATATTTACCCGTCCATTATCTCTTCATTTATTATCTTTTAGTCTCCTTTTTATTTCTCAATTTGTTCTCGCGCAAAAGAAAGACGAAAACATTGGAACTGAAGTTGTAAACGTGGTAAAGCCTTATACACCAACAATTTCTGATGCTTTTAAAGTTAAGGAAACACCCGCTTTAGAGGATGAAGACAATACTAAAAAGGAAGTGATTAAATACTCGATTTTTTCTTTTCCGGTGGCTTCTACTTTCACACCTTCAAAAGGTAGAGCTTCAAATGTGGACAAATCAGAATCGGAGAAATTATTCAAAAATTATCTGACGTTGGGTTTTGGGAATTATACTACTCTAAATGCGGAACTTTTTGTGACAGAAAACATCAGCGATACGGAATATGTAGGGGGAATGTTGCGCCATTTTTCGTCTCAAGGCGGAATAAAAGGTGTTGCATTGGATGATAAATTCTATACGACTTCTTTGGATTTAACCTACGGAAATCAACAGAAAAATTTGACTTGGAATGCCGATTTAGGCTATCAAAATCAAGTTTATAATTGGTACGGTCTGCCTGAGAATTTTTCCCCAATTTTAATTGATGGAATCAATCCGCAACATACGTTTCATAATTTATATTTGGGTGCAAAATTCAGTTTAAACGATAGTTTTTTCAAGGAAGGAAGCCTTAAATACAATCGCTTTTGGGATGCACGAGGTTCGTCTGAAAATAGATTTTATGTAAAACCGTCTTTTGAATTTGATGCATTTGATGAAAAAATTAAAACCAATTTTATAGTTGATTATTTAGGTGGAAGTTTTGAAAAGGACTTGTTTGGAACAAATACTATAAAATACGGATATACCAATTTCGGGGTTCATCCAAGTGTGGTAATCAATAAAAATGATTGGTCTGTGAATGTTGGAGCAGCAGTTTTTTATAGCATTGACAATGAAAATAGTAAAAATAAATTGTTCGTTTATCCGCAAATAAATGCTTCCTTGAAAGTTGTGGGCGATTTTATGATTTTCTACACAGGCGCAGAGGGAAGTTTGGATCAAAATTCTTATCGTGATTTCTCAAATGAAAATCCATATATTTCCCCAACATTGGCGATTTCCCCAACCGACAAACAATACGATATTTTTGCTGGATTGAAAGGAAAATTAGCAAGTGCGGTGAGTTATAATATTCGAGGTTCATTTCAAAACGAGAAAAATAAAGCGTTATTCAAAAGCAATAACTTCACTGAAAATAGTGCCAATGAAGATTACGAATTCGGAAATTCTTTAGGAGTTGTATATGATGATTTGAAAACGATGCGTTTTTTCGGCGAATTAAATGCTGATTTTTCAAAGAATGTATCTTTCGGAATTAACGGAACTTTTAGTAGTTATTCAACTCATTTTCAAGAAGAAGCTTGGAATTTGCCTGCAATAAAATTGGGTTCTAATTTAAATGTAATAATAACTAAAAAGTGGTATGCTGGTGCAAATGTGTTCTTCGTTGGTGAAAGAAAAGATTTGCAAGTAAACACGGATATTTTGCCTTTAATTGCGCCATCCCCAATTACGATTTCCAGTTATTTCGATGCAAATTTAAACGTTGGATACAAACACAGCGAACGTTTAACAGGATTTTTGAAATTGAATAATATTGGAAATCAAGCTTATCAAAGATGGTTGAATTATCCAGTTCAAGGATTTCAAGT
>CANIFM010000193.1 GCA_947466955.1 Bacteroidota bacterium | reverse complement strand
GTGTATAATTTTGAACTATCAACATCTGAGTTGTCAACGCCATCTTCTTCGCCACCTGTAATTCCAAGTTCGATTTCCAACGTCATTCCCATTTTGCTCATTCTTGCCAAATACGTTTTACAAATTTCAATATTTTCTTCAATTGGTTCTTCAGATAAATCAATCATATGAGAACTATAAAGTGGTTTTCCTGTTTCTGCAAAATGAATTTCACTTGCGTCCAATAAACCATCAATCCAAGGTAATAATTTTTTTGCACAATGATCTGTATGAAGAATTACCGTTGCGCCATAAGCTTCCGCTAAAGTATGAACGTGTTTTGCTCCTGCAATTCCACCTAAAATAGCAGCTTTTTCATTTGCATTTGACAATCCTTTTCCAGCATTAAAAACACAACCTCCATTAGAAAATTGAATAATTACAGGTGCATTTAGTTTTGCAGCGGTTTCCAAAACTCCATTTATTGTGCTTGAACCCGTTACATTTATTGCAGGAAGTGCAAATCCTTTTTCTTTGGCATAACTAAAAATTGCTTGAACTGAATCTCCAGTTGCAACTCCGGCTTTAATGTTGTGTGACATTTTGTGTTGTTTAAAAGTTTAAGGATGCAAAATTAATAATTTATAAGATTAGAATGGGTAATTAATTCCAATATTTACAACTGAATGTGCAAAATTGTAATCCCTGAACCATCTGCTGCTTTCTTCATCGGCAGGATTGAAGGTTTTAAAACCAAAATCCAAACGAATTACGAAAAAATTAAAATCATATCGAAGTCCAAATCCAGAACCCACCGCACTATTTTTCAGAGAATTTAAATTTCTAAAAACCGATTTTTCATCATCTATATTATCCAAAACATTCCAAATATTTCCTGCATCTACAAACAAAGCGCCATTTAATTGCCCAATCATATTGAATCGAAGTTCTGCGCTAAAGGCTAATTTTAGATTGGCTTCGTTGAAATCATTCATTCCGCCACTCGCACCAGGACCTAATCCGTAAGACTGCCAAGCTCTATTGTCATTGGATCCGCCTGCAAAATAACTTCTCGAAAAAGGGATGTTATTCGAATTTCCATAAGGAATTGCTATTCCTGCAAAACTTCTAATAGCAAGAATTCTTTTGCGATGCAAATCCCATAATTTTATAAATTCGCCTTCTGCTTTTAAATATTGAGAATATTGAACTTCAAAAAATTTATTGTTTCCATCTTGATTTTTTAGCTGTTTTGAAGTGTTCGCTAGCAATGATAATAAGTTTCCAGCCGATTCTAATTTCCCTCTGAAAATCATAAAATCATTGTCGTTTTGATCTTGTTTTGTGGTTTCAGAATAACTATAACTTGACGAAACAATCAAATCATTTTCTGTTAAACGACTTCTGCGTTCCTCAATACTTCGGATGGTTTTGTAATCGGCAGCAGTTGGAATTACAGTTGGATTTGCGCCTAAAACATCATTTGTAAATCCAAGTGTTCCACTTTCAATAATCAAATTATGATCACTATTAAAATAATTAGGATTTACGGCGTAAGTTGAATTTTGTGCCAATGAATTCAATACATTATAAGAAGATTTATAGATATTGAAGTAGTTACTTGTGTTCACATTTTTCACAAATTGCACATTCAATAATTCAAAACGTGCTTTGATATTTTGCCTCGGACTCCAATTATAATTCATAGAACTAGTGAAATTTTGCTTGTCTAAACCAATGTTTTCTTGTTTGGCATAACCAATTGCAAAACTCGTAAAAGGCAACATACTTTTCGGTATAATTCTGTCGGTTTTTAATGGAAAGAACAACCTTGGAAAATGCAATTTCATATCCACACCATATTCAGAAACATTGAAAAAGTTGTTTTTTATATTGGCAACTTCTTTCGATGAACCAATATTTCCTCTCGCAGCAATTTCTAATGTTTCGGCACCACGAAAAATATTTCTGATGGAAACCGACGTACTTGCCGTAATTCCAATATCTTGAATGGCAGAATGCGTGAAATCAAAATTATATCCAAAACTCAATTTTTTTCTTGGTGACAGATAAATGTTGGCAATTAGCGAATTTGCATTTGCATCTCTCGGGTCAACAGTATATTGAATTGACGGATAATTAAAAACTCGTAAACCTCCCAAAGCCCTTGATGTCAAAGTGGTTTTTGTATCAGAAAATATACTTCCTTTAGTAATAAAAACAGCATCTGTAATTGCTTTTGGTCTGAATTTTAATTTTGATTTGCTAAATAAATTGAAGTTATTATAGGTAACACTATCTATAATTTTTGACTTGTCTTTTGAAGTTAAATTATCGGTATAAATATTAATATCGCTAATTTTATACAATTTAAATGGCAAAATCTTTGTGGAATCGCCTTCTCGAATAGATTGATTTTCAATATTTATGTCAATGTTCGCTTTGTTATTTGAATTCAAAGTATCAATCGCATAATTCACATAATTTTGTTGAAAATAATAAGCACCATTGTTTCTGAAATCAGCAGTAATTCGATTTCTTTCGGCATCAAAATCTAGTTTTCTATATTGTTTTCCCGATTTTAGAAAGGTCAATCCTTTATTTATTTTATATAAAGAATCCAATAACGGTGTATTAATTTTTACGGCAATTGTATCTAAAATAAAGGGTTTCCCAGTTGAAACGGTATAGTTTACTTTGGCTTTCTTTTTGGCAACGGAATCAATTTTGAATTCTCCTTTAATATTGAAATACCCTTTGTCAAAATAATAAGATTTTAATCTTAGCAAAGAACGATTGGTGCTTTTATCATCTAAAAGCACAGGTGCTTCCCCAGTTTTTTTAAGAAAGGTGTGAATCCCAGAATAGTAAAATGATTTTCCCAATCGATCAACTTGTTTTTTGGAAAGCCATTTGGATAATTGGGTGTATTTTTCAGGATTTTTAATGAATTTCGACTTATAAATTGAATCAGGATTGGTCGCCGCCAAATTAAAAATATTCAATCGCAATCGATAACCAAGCAACGAACTATTTGGTTTTTGATACAACTGATTTGTTATATCTTCATTGTTTTCCTTTTTGTCGTTTACTAAAATTTCATTCTTTGTAAGCAACAATTTTCCGTTTGGAACCCTCTTCAAAGTGTTACAAGCAGATATAATTAACGCAATTAGAATAAATAATGATATTTTTGTAGTCTCGTTTCTCAAAGGTTGTGAAATATTTAATTCAAAAGTACGCTATTTCTATGGTTAGTAAAAACCAAATAAAGTTAATCTCGAGTTTGCAACAAAAAAAGTTTCGTTCCGTAAACCAATTATTCTTTGCTGAAGGCGTAAAAGTAATTCAGGAATTATTGAAATCCAACTTTGCATTGGAACATTTATACACAACCGAACCCCTTTTTGATGCAGTTAATTCCAATTTTAAAACTATAATTTCAGAAAGTGATTTAAAGAAAATCAGTGCTTTGTCAACTCCAAATAATTGCTTGGCAGTTTTTAGAATTCCATCGGTCAAGCCAATAATTGAAAATGGATTAATCCTTGCGTTAGATGATATTCGAGACCCTGGGAATTTAGGAACAATTTTGAGATTATGCGATTGGTTTGGAATTTCACAAGTTATTTGTTCGGAACAAACGGTTGATATTTACAATCCAAAAGTCGTGCAAGCTACTATGGGTTCTATCGCGAGGCTAAATGTGAGCTATGTAGATTTGCATTTATTTCTCCAAAAAACAACGCTCCCGGTTTTCGGAACTTTTATGGATGGCTCCACTATTTATCAGGAAACCTTACCAAAAGAAGCGATAGTTGTAATGGGAAATGAAGCAAATGGAATTTCTGAAAGCATCGAAAAAACTATAAAAAACAGATTGACAATTCCTCGTTTTGGCGATTTACAACAAACAGAAAGTTTGAATGTAGCAACCGCAACTGCAATTATTTTGAGTGAATTTAGAAGATAAAATTAAGTTTCTTAATGAAAAGTAAAGTTGATTAGAATAGCTCTTGTTTTTAGCGATTCTATATTTGAGGTCCAAGGACTATTTGGGTCATTATCTCGAATTAATTCATCTTTCATACCAAAAACTCCTCGAATGGAAGGCGAAAATTTGAAATATTCAAAATATAAATCGATGCCAAAACCAAGTTCATAATTCGTTGACCATTGTTTCATTCTAAATCGCTGTTGCAAATTGTCATCAGTAGATTTAGAATTACTCCCTAAATTTAACGTAGTAGAAAGCCCGCCTTCAAGATAAGGACGAACGTTTCCAGTTCTTAAAGCAGAAAATTTCAGCAATAATGGAAAATGAATATACGTTGATTTTACCTCTCTGTAAGAATCTAATTCGCGCGTGAAATTAGGAAATGTCAAGTTTCTTTGGGTGTAATACAATCCAGGTTCAAAACGCAAATTGATATATTCCTGAATTCTAACATCTCCAACCAAACCCACATTAAATCCCGAAGTATTTTCAACTTCAATGTCTTTTGGTTGTAAATTTTTATAATCAATTTTGAATCCATAAGAGTTAAATCCTAAGAAATAACCCCAGTAAACCTTGCTTTTATCAAAATTTTCTAAATTAACAAGCGGGTCGTAACTGAACATTCCTTTGGTTTGGGAATGTCCAACGCTTGTAAATGCTAGTAAAATTAAAACAACTATTTTTTTCATAATGGTGCTGAACAATCTCAGTATTATTTTTTTGTAGCAGAATAAATTGTTGCAACACCAAATGTTTGTGGCATCGATACAACATCTATAAACCCAATTTTCCTCAAAATATTGTTTAAAACTTCACCATAAGGAAAAACAGACGCCGATTCTGATAAATATTGATACGCAGAATCGTCTTTTGAGAATAATTTTCCAATTAAAGGAAGTATGTTTTTCGAATAAAAAGTATAACCTTGTTTGTAAGGTGTTTTTTCTGGAACCGATGTTTCTAATATCACAAAAATCCCGTTAGGCTTTAGCACACGCAAGATTTCTGCCAATCCTTTTTCTAATGTTTCAAAATTTCGAACTCCAAAAGCAACGGTAATGGCATCAAAAGTATCGTTTTCAAAAGGCATATTTTCTGAATCTGCCAATATCATTTCTATTTTATCAGATAATTTTTTTGCTTCAATTTTTTTTCT
>CANIFM010000192.1 GCA_947466955.1 Bacteroidota bacterium | reverse complement strand
TCCAATACAACTTCCGAAAATTATGGGGCTAAAAACTTTGAATTAAAAGGCTATCAAATGGCACCAAAAATTTCCTATTTATTTTCAAAAAATGCAAGTTGGGATTTGTTTTATGAATTTCAGAAAAAGGAAAATAAAATAGGTTCTTTGGAAACATTGGCACAAAGCCACTTTGGAACTTCCTTTACATATTCCACCGAAAAGCAACTTTCTATGAACGGCGAATTTTCATTGTATGAAAATAAATTCGTTGGCGATGATTTGTCCCCAGTTGCCTATCAAATGTTGGAAGGATTACAACCCGGAAAAAACCTGACTTGGCGTTTATTAATTCAAAAAAACCTAACCCAATTCTTAGATATTAATCTGAATTATCAAGGACGAAAAAGCGAAACCAGCAATGCAATTCACACGGGAAGTATTCAATTACGGGCTTATTTTTAGGGGTTTATGACTATCTTTTTAATGAAAAGTGGGATTTAAATATTTTTGAATCTGTTGTTAAAGGCTCAATGTATTCCACCGTAAACCAATAATCTGATGCTGGTAAAGAGGTGTTGTTGTAGGTTCCATCCCAACCTAAGCCGCTAGATATTATTTGTTTTATCAACTTCCCGTAACGGTCAAAAATATAAATCTTGGCATTACCTTGATTTTCTAACCCATTGATATTCCAAAAATCATTAATTCCATCTCCATTAGGAGTGAAATAGGTTGGATAGCCAATTATCGTAATTGAGGCACTTAAATTCGTACACCCATTTGTGTCTGTAACTTGAATAATATGAGTTCCTGGATTGACATTTGTAAAAACATTTGAAAATTGTAACGCATAATCATCCAAAGCATATTGTAAGGATCCGTTTCCGCCTACAGTTGTTACAATTATTGTTGCATTATTGCTAAATGCAGTTGAGCCAACAACAGAAATACTAGTTGCTGGGGTTGTAATAATTACTTCAAGTGTTGTAGCATTGGCACATTGCCCCGGGTTTGGTGTAAAAGTATATGTTGTTGTTGCAGATGAATTAAAGGAAGGAAGCCAATTTCCCAAAATACCATTTGTAGAAAGTATAGGTAAATTGATAACAGTTCCAAAACAAATTGGTGCAATAGCTGTAAATAATGGGGTTAATGTATTTGGAATAGGATTAATCACAACAGTTAATGGAGCAGAAACACAACCATTAGAAGTGTCTTTTGCTGTAATTATATAGGTATTTGGTGCTAAATTAGAGAATGTAGTGTTGGATTGATAGGCGCCACCATTACTATATTCAATATTTGTGCCTATTGGGGATGCAATGTCTATTAATCCATTTATCACGCACGTAGGATGAACAATTGAAGCTATTGTTGGCGTTGCAACTGTTGGAATAGGATTAAGAACTACCGAAGTTGGCAGAGAAACACAACCGTTTATAACATCTTTTACGTTTACTAAGTAGGTACTTGGAGCTAAATTTGAAAATGATAAACCACTTTGAAATACACTGCCTGTACTGTATTCATAATTTGGGTTTAATGGAGCTGAAACTACAATCGTTCCCATAGCTAAACATGTAGGTTGGAATGTGGCTATAGCTAATGGTGCAATTGGAGTAACAGGTTGGGCGTTGATTGTAACATTGGCGGAAGCCGAAGAAGTACACCCATCTGAATTGGTAACTATATAAGTGTAATTTGCGGCTGTTAATCCTGAAATTGTTGTTGATGCAGATGAACCTATAATTCCACCTGGATTTATTGTCCAATTTCCGGTTGGCAAACCTAATAAAATAATACTTCCCGTAGCTGTTGAACACGTTGGTTGTGTAATTGTTCCAATAGTTGGAGGATTCGGAATGGTTAATACGGCATTAATTCCAACATTTGCAGAAGCTAAAGAAACGCAACCATTTGCATTGGTAACGGTAAATGTATGGTTTCCTGCAGTTAATCCTGAAATTGTAACTGTTGCTGTTGATCCTGTGATTCCGCCCGGATTTATTGTCCAATTTCCAGTTGGCAAACCTGTTAAAACTACACTTCCTGTTGCTGTAGCGCAAGTTGGTTGTGTAATTGTTCCAATTGTTGGAGCTGGATTTGGACTCACAGTAATTGCTACCGATTTTTGATAAATGCAAGTTGGTGTTTCTCTAAAATTAAGGTCATCTATAGCAAAATCATTACCACCACCAACGATTTCTCTATCAATAATGCTAATTATTGCGGTAGTATTGGCTCCAGAATTCCAGATATAAGAATGTTCTTCCCAAACACAAGGACTTGATGGCGCAGTTGCTGGCAAACCAATAGAAACGTCATTAATCAGAACTTCTAATTTTGCGGGATTGCCTGTGACTACATTAGCCAAAAAGTAACTAAAAGTATAGTTTTTTCCTGGAACTACTGTAATTGCAATTGGCGTGTACCAAATTTTATCTGTACCAGTAATTGAACCATCTGCTACTAACATTTTTCCACTTCCCGAAGTGTGGTCTTGACATGTAGAAAATGGATTGAACCAAGCTTGAGGATTGTTCACAACACCGTAAGCTCCCTGAACTCCACCACCAGAAGCAAATCCAGGATCAGTAGGGTAAGCATAGTCGGTAATAAACCAATAATCACCTTGAGAGAAATCTCCATTAACAATTAAATTTGTTGCATTGGCTGGCACTCCAGAAGTAACAGTATATGTTGTGTTGACAGTTGGACTCACAATTGGATTTGTACTTGTATTATTTGCTGCGGTTAAAGTAGCGTCTGGAGGATTTGCTGTCCATAAATAACTTGAAGTACTTCCGCTAACTGATAAAGTAGTTGATGTGCCTTCGCAAATGGTTATTGGGGCACTAACTGTAATGTCGTTTGGAGGAGCTAAATTGATTACTATTGGTAAAGTTGTAGCATTTGTAGCGTCCAAAACTGAAAGTGTGTAAGTACCAGCTGATAAATTATTGAAAATTCCAAACGTATTTGATACTGTTGAAGTACCATTAGATAAAAAATAATTTGAATAGGGTAAATTTCCTCCAGCAGCAGTTGCCACAATTGAACCATCAGACGTACTTGGGCAGGTTGGATTTACTTTCGTGTAACTACTTATTGTCAAAGGAAGTCCGCCAAGTGTTATTGAAAAATCATCTAAAGCAAAATCATTTCCTAAAGCGCTTGTATTAATATCCCACAAACGAATTAATTGTGTGGTAGAATTAGCCGTAAATGAATATTGTACTTGCTTCCAGCCTTCACTTGGAAGTGGCGCAACAGAACTTAGTGTTGCAGGATTAAAATTAGATGCTGATCCAGGATTAAAAAACACTCCAATATTGGCTCGTGTAGCACTATTCGTGACATCATTTGACACTGATCTTATCCAATAACTAAAGGTGTAAGTTGAACCAACGGTAAACCCAGCAATAGCGCCGCCTGTGCTACTTGTTGTCCAAATAAACTTATTTGCAACTGTTGCTCCATTATAAACTAACATTTTTCCGCTTCCAGAGGTTTTGTCTCCACAAGAAATAAAAGAAGCATCCATAGCATTTGGATCATTTGTATAACCATAAGTTCCAGGCGAACTAACTCCTGTTAATGGATTAATCTGGGTATAATTATTAATTAGAAATCCATTTCCACTTCCTCCAGCTTCTAAAGTTCCATTTGTTAATTGGGCAAAAACTGAAGATGAAAATAAAATTGAAATAACAAAGTGACTAATAATTTTTTTCATTGTATCGTGAATAATGCTATTTAATTTTATTGGTTGCGGTAAATCCAACCTGTTTTATTTTTGCCGTTTGCAAATTCAATAAAGTAATAATAAGTTCCATCTGGCAAGTTTTCTCCAGAGTTTGAATTTCCATTCCATTCGTCTTTATATTCTCTTTTTGAATATACTTCCATTCCATATCTATTGAAAATTTTGAGCTCTTTTACGTTCAAATTACTCAAATCAAAAGTGTCGTTATCACCATCATTATTTGGGGAAATCCCTTTTGGAACAGAACAAATAATATTTGTTATTGTAATTGGTTTCTCTTCGCTACAGCCATTATTTGATAATTCTAAACTGTAATTCCCTTGATTAATAATCGTTATTGATGAGGTAGTTCCAATATTTTGATGCAAATTATCAAACCACGTATAACTAGCATTTGCAGTTCCAATTCCAGTTGCACTTAAAACAAAATCAGTTCCGTCACATCCTTTTGTAATTGTAAATTCTGGAAAAGGTATTACAGTGATTGTCAACGTTGCATTTGAAGAACATTGTCCAACATTTGGAGTAAACGTATAATTTGTAGTTACTGAATTATCTAAAGTGGGTAACCAACTTCCAGTAATTGAATTATTAGAAGTAATTGGCAATGAAGATAAAACACCTCCCGAACAAATTGCAGGTACTTGCGTAAATGTTGGAGTAACATTTGGGTTTACGGTAATACTCATTGTTCCATTTGAAGCACATTGTCCCATTGCTGGTGCAAATGTATAGGCTGTAGTAGTTAAATTGTTTAGTGCTGGAGACCAAGTACCTGTTATCGAATTATTTGAAATAGTTGGCAAATCAGATAAATTTGCCCCTGAACATATTGGATTTACACCTGTAAATGTTGGAATAACAATTGGATTTACGGTAATAGTTAGCAAACCATTTGAAGCACATTGTCCTGTTGCTGGTGCAAATGTATAGATTGTTGTTGCTAAATTATTCGGTGCTGGCGACCAAGTTCCTGTAATTGAATTATTAGAAATTGTTGGCAAAGCAGATAATGTCGCGCCAGAACAAATTGCATTTACAGAGTTAAAGGTTGGAATAGTTCTTGGCGTTACTGTTATCAAAACCGTTTTTGATAAATTACAAACTACGTTAGTTGTAAATGAGATGTCATCCAACGAAAAATCATTTCCCCCAGGAGCAGTTTCTTTATCATATAAGGCAATTTGAGCTGAGGTAGCTGTTCCAGAATTCCAAGTATAGGTTCGGATTGACCAATTACATTCGGCAGATGGTGCTAAATCAGTTCCGAGAACAACTCCATTTATTTTCACCTCAATATTGGCTTGATTTGGTAAAGCAACAGTTTGTACCCAATAGGAAAAAGCGTATGTTTGATTGGGTTGAACAGTTATAGTTTGTCCCCAAATTTTATCCGTTCC
>CANIFM010000191.1 GCA_947466955.1 Bacteroidota bacterium | reverse complement strand
CCTCAAAAGCATAATTTCAATGATGGGATTTGGAAACAATTAGAAGAAAAAACAAGATATTGGGCACAAAAATACAATGGAATTTATGTTGTAACTGGCGGAATTCTTCAAAAAGGATTGCCTACAATTGGTTTTGAAAAGGTTGCAATTCCTAATTATTTTTATAAAGTACTTTTTTGTAATTATAAAGGAAAGTATAAAATGGTTGCCTTCTTAATGCCAAGTGTAAAAAGTAAAGCACCTTTAAATACGTTTGTGGTTTCTGTAGATGCAATCGAAAAAATGACTGGAATTGACTTTTTCCCACAATTGAATGACGCGATTGAAAATGATTTAGAACGAAAAAGCGATTATAAAGCGTGGGCATTTTAAAGAAATAATTATAATTTATTGAAGTTGTGCTTCAAATAGTATAACACAGATTTTTTTGTGTCAATTTGTGAAATTTATTTTTAGTATTTATACCATTATAATTATTTGATTAGTCTAATAGCTCTTGTACTATTAAGCTATATGTTTCATTAAGCTATATTTTACAAACTCATATTTTACAAACTCATATTTTACAATTTGCTAAATGAATTTGTGTTAATTTGTGAAATTTGTGTTTTATTTTTCAGTGAATCATCTACCACTCATTCACTTTGTTGGCATCCATTTTTAGAAAGATAAATAATAAAATGGTGAATCCCCAAAGTCCCGAACCTCCATAAGAAAAGAAAGGAAGCGGAACCCCAATAGTTGGAAATATACCAGCAACCATTGCAATATTTACAAAGAAATGGATGAACAGAATTCCTGCGACACATTGCCCGTAAACCCTACTGAATTTTGTTTTTTGCCGCTCTGCAAGGTATATTATTCTCAAAAATAGTCCTAAAAATAATCCGATTACTATGAGAGAACCAAAGAATCCCCATTCTTCACCAACAGTTGTAAAAATATAATCGGTGTGTTGTTCAGGGACAAATCCTCCTTTAGTTTGAGTGCCTTCAAGGAATCCTTTTCCAAACCAACCTCCAGAACCAATTGCAATTTCCGACTGATTTGTATTGTAACCAATACCTTTCATATCGACTTCTTTTCCTAATAAAATATTGAATCGGTCCCTGTGATGTTGTTTAAAAACGTGATCAAAAACGTAATCTACAGAAAATACAAATCCAGAAATCATCACAAAAATTAAGGCACTTGCAATGATATTTCTATTTCCTAATCTGCTTTTAATATAAATAATACAAATCACAATTAAAGCCATTAAAGCTACTGCCCAAGGCTCGAAAATTAATGATAAAACAAATAATAAAATGGCTATAAACCCAGTCCAAACATACCAAGAAGGCAATCCTTCTCTGTATAAAACAACGATAAAAATACTATATATCAAGGCGCTTCCTGGGTCGGGTTGCGGCAAAATTAACATTACTGGAAGGAAGACGATAACTAATGCTTGAATTTGCCTGTTTACATCTTTTAAATTGACTTGAACATCGCTTAAATATTTTGCTAATGCCAATGCTGTTGCAGCTTTTGCAAATTCCGACGGTTGAATTGTAAATCCTCCAATCGCATACCAACATCGTTGTCCCGCAATTGTTTTTCCAGCAACAAATAATCCTGCTAATAATACTAAAGCCCCGCCGAAAATTACACTTGAATATTTCTCATAAAACTTTCCGTCAATCGCTAAAATCATAAAAACCAGCGGAATTGTAAAGAAAATAAACATCATTTGTTTACCGTAAATCTGACTAAAATCAAATAAAGATGCGTCTTCAACAGAAGAAGATAAGGAAGAGGAATAAATGTTCAACCAACCTAATATTACTAATATAATATAGATAGTTACACTTATCCAATCTAAGTTACTCGTTACGCTTTGGTTTTTCATTTGAAATTAATATCGTATTAATTTTGTTTTAAAGGTTCTGTTTTTATTTTTGGAACGGTAGTTTTGCTTTTCAAAATGGAATCTTTTTTTCGTAATTCTAATTTTACAACTTCAGATAGTCCTCCTAATTTGGCATATCTACCTTGTAAACTTGTATTAAGCACTCGTGTTTCTAAATCAGTTCTTGTGATTTTTTTTCTTAGGTATTTTTCTATCATTAAACTGGCAATTGGGCCAGCAATTGTAGCTCCAAAACCTCCATTTTCAATCATAACAGCGATTGCTATTTTAGGATTATCTTTAGGTGCAAAAGCTACAAATATGGAATGATCTTCCATTTTTGTTCTTACACCACCAATTTTTGCAAAATTTTCGGCGGTTCCAGTTTTTCCACAAATGTCTATTCCTTCAACTTTAAGAGCATAGGCAGTTCCCAAATTGTAAACATCAAATAAACCCTCTATCATCGGGGCAAAATGGTTTTTGTCAATTGTGGTTATGTGTTTTGTTCTAAATTTTTTATCTATAACTTCTCCTTCAATTTTTTTGATAATATGAGGTGTATAATAATAGCCGCGATTTGCAACGGCAGCCATCATATTTGCTAACTGAATTGGTGTCATCAAAACTTCTCCTTGACCAATTGCATTTGATATAATTGTTTTTCCACTCCAACCCCAATCAGGATACATTTTTTTGTAGGTTTTTGAATTTGGTATCTTTCCTTTCTTCCCAATTGGTAAATCATAACCCATAAATTGTCCCAAACCGAAACTCTTTATATGATTACTCCATACATCAACTGCATAAGTAGGTTTTACATATTTTGCGATAGTTCGTAAGTAAACATTTGAAAAATAGGCGTTACAAGATTTGTAAATTCCTACGTGCATATCTCGAACTCCTCCGCCACAGTGACATCCTTGAAATCGACCTCTGGCATAAGAAAATCCGTGATTACAGATGAAAGTTGTATTAACATCAATAACTTTTTCTTGAAGTCCAACAAGTCCTGTCATAATTTTGAAAGGAGAACCTGGCGGATATTCTGCTAATAATCCTCTGTCAAAAAGTGGTTTTGCAATAGAATCGCGATACAATAAAGTGTAGTTTTTTGAACGTTGTCTTCCAACAAGAATGGAAGGATCATAAGAAGGGGCAGTTACTAATGATAAAATTTCACCAGTTGATGGTTCAATTGCAACGATTCCACCTCTTTTATTTACCATTAATTCTTCTCCATATTTTTGCAATTCTGCCGAAATAGACAAGTTAATATCTTCACCTTGAACGGCAATAGTATCGTATTTTCCTTCTTTATAAGAACCAATTTCTCTGTTATACTTATCTTTTTGAATGTATTTTACTCCTTTTACACCACGCAATGTGATTTCGTAACTTTGTTCAACACCTTGTTTTCCAATTAAATCACCGCTATTATAGTAAGGATTTTTTGCAACTTCTTTTTCACTTGCTTGTGTAATAAACCCGAAAACATTGGCTCCTACCGAAACTTGATAATCTCTTAAAGAACGTTTTTGAATATAGAAACCTTCAAATTTTCGTATTTTTTCTTGAAAGGCAGCATATTCTAACTTATTCAATTGCGGTAAAAAAACTGACGGAAGTCTGGGACTATAAATTTTGGCTTTTGCCATTCTTTCAATGAAATATGCATTTGTAATATTTAATAATTGACAAAATTCAGTGGTATCAATTTTTTTTATGTCACGTGGAATGACCATTATATCATAAGAAGGCTGATTGGCAACCAACAATTTTCCGAACCTATCATAAATATAACCTCTTTCAGGATAGTCATATTTTATCTTGATGGCGTTATTATCCGATTTTAATTTGAAAGTATCATTGACAACTTGAAGATAAAAAATACGTATCAAAAGCAAGGAAGTTGCAATGATAATAATTAAGGGAAGTAACGCTTTTCTCATCTTCGGCTTGGCTTAAAAATATAGATTAAGACGATGCACATTAGCAATGTAAATAGTGTTCCAAGAATAGTTCTAAGTAGAATATCCCAAAGTGAACTCAATTGAAAAACTTCTAAAATAAATAACGTAAAATGATGTACAATTACAGCTAGTAATAAAAACGAAAATCGTTCTGGTGTCAAGACATCATTGATTCTAACGGTTTGATATTCATAACTTAAACCAAATGCAAATTTAAAAAGATACGGTCTCGAATACGCCAATATTAAACAAGAAGCTGCGTGCACTCCGCCAGAATTACTAAATAAATCCATTGTGATTCCTAATAAAAAACTTGAAATAATCAGCATTGGTTTATTTCCGTTTACAGGATATAAAATTATAAAAAGGATGTATGGAAATGGGTTTATATAGCCAAATAAATCAATATTATTGAAGATAACGATCTGTGCGGTAAGCAACAAGAAAAACCGAACGAAATTCATTATGACAGCACTATTCATTTTTAGTTTGTTTCTCTAAATTAATAATTTCTTCTCGATTTTTACTTTTAATAATGTACACGTGACCCAAATTAGTCATATCATTAAACAGTTTCACATTAAGAGTATAATAATTGGTTTGGTTGTCAATGTAGATTTTATCGATGGTGCCAATATTGATGTTTTCTGGGAAAATGACTGATTGTCCTCCAGTTACAATAGTATCACCTTTTCTAATTGCTGCCAATCTTGGAACATCAATTAGCTGAACAAATCCAGTACTTTTTCCATCCCAAATTAGAGATCCAAAATGATTTGTTTTCTTGATTTTAGCATTGATTTGAGATTTCCGATTTAAAATACTTACAATCGTAGCGTAATTTTGAGAGGTTTTATCTATAATTCCTACGATTCCTAAACTATTTATAACGCCCATATCGGCTTTTACGCCTGCTTTTTCGCCACTATTTATTGTGATGTAATTTTCATAGACATTATAAGAATTATGAATCACCTTTGAAACGATAATGTTTACTTTGTCCACACCTTTTATACTGTCGATTTTAGGAACTAAAGTAGAATCTTTTATGTTGAATAATAAGCTTTTCAAACGCGCATTTTCTGTTGCAAGAATTTCATTTTGAGTTTGTAAATTTAGGTATTCACTTACACGATTAATGCGTTCATAAACACCACCACTAAGAAAATTGGCAGATGAAATGACCTTGCTTCTATGAAAAGAATGCGATTGAATTGTTAAGACTAACGAAACTAACAAAAGCAGCAAAAACAGCAAGCGATTACTGTTTTTAAATATAAAATTGAATAT